>NZ_JBYTEO010000029.1:0-88859 GCF_058791355.1 Pseudomonas sp. EB271-G4-1 | reverse complement strand
ATCTTTTGCTTTTTAAAAGATCAAAAGATCGCAGCCTGCGGCAGCTCCTACAGGGGATGGACGAGAATCAACGCAGACCGCGTTGAGTTTCGTCCAGCTCACGGATGTACTTGAAGATTTTACGGCTGGATGCAGGAGGCTTGTTTTGCGCAACCTCGTGCTGCGCCTGACGGATCAGGGAACGCAATTGCTGGCGGTCCGCGTCCGGGTAGTCGACGACGAATTTTTCCAGTACGGCATCGTCGCCGGCGATCAGGCGATCGCGCCAACGTTCCAGGTTATGGAAGCGTTCGTTGTACTGGCGAGTGGAGGCATCGAGTTGATCGAGCAAAACCAGAATTGCGTCAGTGTCCTGATCGCGCATCAGTTTGCCGATGAACTGCAGGTGCCGTTTACGCGCGATGTTCGCGGTGTGCTTGGGCGCATCGGCCAGGGCCCGGCGCAAGGCGTCGGTCAACGGCAGTTTTGCCAGCAAGTCAGGCTTGAGCGTTGTAAGGCGCTCGCCGAGGTCAACCAGAGCATGCAGCTCGCGTTTAACCTGGGATTTGCTTTTTTCTCCCGTATCGAGGGAGTCGTCGTAAGAATCAACCATGGTGGCCGTCCGCAAAGAAACGCCGCCATGATAACCAGTCGGGGGCCGCTTGTCCGGCCCGGTCGCTCGATGACCGTTACCGAAAGCAGAATTTGAGTGGAGAACAGCATGAGTGCAGTTGAAAGCGTCGGCCCACAAGCGTTGCCGGCACTGCAAGAACAAGTCGAGCAAATCATCGCTGAAGCCAAGCGACAGGGCGCCAGTGCCTGTGAAGTGGCGGTGTCCCTTGAGCAGGGCCTGTCGACCACCGTTCGCCAGCGCGAAGTCGAAACCGTCGAGTTCAACCGCGACCAGGGTTTTGGCATCACCTTGTATGTCGGTCAGCGCAAGGGCTCGGCCAGTACGTCGGCCAGTGGGCCAGAGGCGATTCGCGAAACCGTTGCCGCTGCCCTGGCTATCGCCAAGCACACCTCTGAAGACGAAGCCTCGGGCCTGGCGGATGCCGCGCTGATGGCCAGGGATGTTCAGGACTTCGATTTGTTCCACCAATGGGACATTACCCCGGAACAGGCGATTGAGCAGGCGCTGGCCTGTGAGGCCGCAGCGTTTGCCGCCGACAGCCGGATCAGCAATGCCGATGGCACCACCCTGAGCACGCATCAGGGCTGCCGCGTCTACGGCAACAGCCACGGGTTTATCGGCGGTTATGCGTCGACCCGGCACAGTTTGAGTTGCGTGATGATCGCCGAGGCTGATGGCCAGATGCAGCGCGATTACTGGTATGACGTGAACCGCCAGGGCAATCTGCTGGCGGACCCGGTGAGCATCGGCCAGCGTGCTGCGCAACGCGCCGCAAGCCGTCTGGGTGCGCGTCCGGTGCCGACCTGTGAAGTGCCGGTACTGTTCTCCGCGGAACTGGCCGGCGGCTTGTTCGGCAGTTTCCTCTCGGCGATTTCCGGTGGCAGCCTGTACCGTAAATCCTCGTTCCTCGAAGGTACGCTGGGGCAGAAGCTGTTTCCGGAATGGCTGACCATCGACGAGCGGCCGCACCTGATGCGGGCCATGGGCAGTGCAGCGTTCGATGGGGATGGCCTGGCAACCTACGCCAAGCCGTTTGTCGAAAAGGGCGAGTTGGTGTCCTACATCCTCGGCACCTACTCAGGCCGCAAGCTTGGCATGCCGAGCACCGCCAATGCGGGTGGCGTGCACAACCTGTTCGTTACCCATGGCGATGAGGACCAGGCTGTCCTGCTGCGTCGTATGGGGCGCGGCCTGCTGGTCACCGAATTGATGGGCCAAGGCCTGAACATGGTCACCGGTGATTACTCCCGTGGCGCGGCGGGTTACTGGGTCGAGAACGGCGAAATCCAGTTCGCGGTCCAGGAAGTGACCATCGCCGGCAACATGCGAGACATGTTCAAGCAGATCGTTGCCGTGGGCAATGACCTGGAACTGCGCAGCAACATTCGCACGGGCTCGGTGTTGATCGAGCGGATGACGGTGGCGGGCAGCTAAGCTTCGCCCGTTGGACAAAAAAAGGCGCGCCACCCATTGGGTGGCGCGCCTTTTTTTGTCGAGCTTTGGCCAAGCGTGTGGGGGCTGGCTTGCCAGCGATGGCGCCAGAAAGATCATCCTGATGTTCAAGGCCGCCTTCGCCAGCAAGCCCCGGCTCGAGCCGGGTTCGGACGGTCCTTGAGCTTTACTCGCCTTCGTCGAAATAGTTATTGATCAACGCCACCAGCGCATCCAGCGCTTCCTGTGCCTGCTCGCCTTCGGTGCTCAAATGAATCTTGGTGCCCTTGCCGGCGGCCAGCATCATCATCGCCATGATGCTTTTACCATCGACGGTGGTTTCCGGCGTGCGTCCTACCCTGATCGTGCAATCCTTGTATTGACCGGCAACCCCAACGAATTTTGCCGAAGCGCGGGCATGCAGGCCCAGCTTGTTGATGATTTCGATTTCCAGAGCAGGCATCGCGGTGTGAATCCTTTAGCTGAGGTCGCGGTGGCGGACCTGGACATTCTTCAGGGATTGCTGCAGGACCTGGCCAAGACGTTCAGTCAGGTAGACGGAGCGGTGATGGCCGCCGGTGCAGCCAATGGCTATGGTGACATAGGCACGGTTGCTGGCGGCAAAGCGTGGCAGCCATTTGAGCAAGTAGGTAGAAATGTCCTGGAACATTTCCTCGACATCGGGTTGCGCAGCCAGGTACTCGGCCACCGGTTGGTCGAGCCCGGACTGCTCGCGCAGCTCAGGCTTCCAATAAGGATTGGGCAGGCAGCGCACATCGAATACCAGGTCGGCGTCGACCGGCATACCACGCTTGAACCCGAACGACTCCACGAGAAACGCCGTACCGGGTTCCGGTTGGTTTAGCAGGCGCAGCTTGATGGTATCGCGCAGTTGATACAAATTCAGACTGGTGGTGTTGAGCTTGAGATCGGCAAGGTCGGCAATCGGACCGAGCAGGGTGGTCTCGTCGTTGATCGCTTCGGCCAGCGAGCGGTTGGCGTTGCTCAGCGGGTGACGCCGACGGGTTTCCGAGAAACGTTTGAGCAGGGTTTCTTCGTCGGCATCCAGGTAGAGGACATCGCACTGGATGTGGCGACTGCGCACTTCTGCCAGTAACTCGGGGAACCGCGACAAGTGGCTTGGCAGGTTGCGAGCATCGATGGACACGGCAACCAGTGGCTGTGCCAGTTCGGTGTGTATCAGCGCTCGCTCGGCCAGTTCAGGCAGCAACCCGGCAGGCAGGTTGTCAATGCAGTAGTAGCCGTTGTCCTCGAGGACGTCGAGGGCGGTACTTTTACCTGAGCCGGAGCGGCCGCTGACGATGATCAAGCGCATGATTACTGCCCGTTTTGCTCGTCCAGGACAACCTGATACAAGGCTTGATTGCTCGCAGCGTTGCGCAGTTTGTCGCGCACGTCCTTGCGGTCGAGCATGCTGGCAATCTGGCGCAACAACTCAAGGTGCGCATCGGTAGCGGCTTGCGGGACCAGTAGCACGAACAACAGGTCAACCGGAGCGCCGTCGATGGCGTCGAAATCGATAGGGGCGTCCAGATGCATCAAGGCACTGATGGGCGCATCACAGCCCTTTAGACGGCAGTGGGGAATGGCGATGCCATTACCAAAGCCGGTGGAGCCGAGTTTTTCACGGGCGACCAGGCTCTCGAAAACATCCTGCATGGCCAGATCCGGCACTTCGCGATGGATGAGGTTGGCAATTTGCTCGAGGGCTTTCTTTTTACTGCCGCCCGGCACGTTCACCAGGGAACGGCCGGGGGTCAGGATGCTTTCAAGTCGGATCATGGGTTGGGAGTGTTAACGACCCGTAGCGCCCTGGAGGAGGCTCTGAGTCTTTTCCTTATGCTTTTTGAGTTGTTTATCCAGCTTGTCGGTCAGTGCGTCGATTGCCGCGTACATATCGGTATGTTCCGCGTTGGCGACGACCTCATTGCCGGGTATATGCAGCGTGGCTTCGATTTTCTGCTTCAACTTTTCGACGCACATCGTGACTTGCACGTTGGTGATCTTGTCGAAATGCCCCTCGAGCTTCTTGAACTTGAGCTCGACGTATTCACGCAGGGGCTTGGTCACTTCCAGTTGGTGTCCACTGATGTTGACTTGCATACAGCTTCTCCTTCGTTGCCAGTGCATAAAGCGGCAGATCCAGATGATCTGCCACTGGAACGCTGTGGCGTGGCCCTACATCAACCGCTTGCGTTCGCTCGAAGGCGCGATCCCGAGGGATTCGCGGTACTTGGCGACGGTGCGGCGAGCCACCTGAATGCCTTGTGCCTCCAGTAAACCAGCGATCTTGCTGTCACTCAACGGCTTTTTCTGATTTTCCGCCGCCACCAGTTTTTTGATGATCGCGCGAATCGCCGTGGACGAGCATTCTCCGCCCTCGGAGGTGCTGACGTGACTGGAGAAAAAGTATTTCAGTTCATAAATGCCCCGAGGGGTATGCATGAATTTCTGCGTGGTAACCCGCGAAATCGTCGACTCATGCATGCCGACCGCTTCGGCGATGTCATGCAGGACCAATGGCTTCATGGCTTCGTCGCCATACTCCAGGAAGCCGCGCTGATGCTCGACGATCTGCGTGGCCACTTTCATCAGGGTTTCGTTGCGGCTTTGCAGGCTCTTGATGAACCAGCGGGCTTCCTGCAGTTGATTGCGCATGAAGGTGTTGTCGGCGCTGGTGTCGGCACGACGAACGAAGCCCGCATACTGGGCGTTGACCCTCAGGCGGGGCACCGACTCCTGGTTGAGCTCCACCAGCCAGCGTTCGTTATCCTTGCGCACGATCACGTCCGGAACCACGTATTCGGCTTCGGTCGACTCGATTTGCGAGCCCGGGCGCGGGTTGAGGCTCTGGACCAGCTCGATCACCTGGCGCAGCTCATCTTCCTTGAGCTTCATGCGGCGCATCAGCTGGCTGTAGTCGCGGCTGCCGAGCAAGTCGATATAGTCAGTGACCAGGCGCTTGGCTTCGGCCAGCCAAGGCGTCTTGGCGGGCAGTTGGCGCAATTGCAACAGCAGGCATTCACCCAGGTTGCGTGCGCCGATGCCGGCAGGTTCGAATTGCTGGATGCGGTGCAGGACGGCTTCGATTTCGTCCAGTTCGATGTCCAGTTCCGGATCGAAGGCTTCGAGGATTTCCTCCAGCGTCTCGTCCAGGTAGCCCTGGTTGTTGATGCAGTCGATCAGGGTCACGGCGATCAGGCGATCGGTGTCGGACATCGGTGCCAGGTTCAATTGCCACAGCAGGTGGCTTTGCAGGCTCTCGCCGGCTGATGTGCGGGTGGTGAAATCCCACTCGTCGTCATCGTTGCTCGGCAGGCTGCTGGCGCTGGTCTGGTAGACGTCTTCCCAGGCGGTGTCGACAGGCAGTTCGTTGGGAATGCGCTCGTTCCAGTCGCCTTCCTCGATATTATCGACGGTCGTGGCGCTTTCCTGGTAGGAGGGTTCCTGGGTGTCGGTACTGGGTTTGTGTTCGGCGTTGTCGGCCAGCGGGTCGGAATTGTCGAAGTCGTCGCCTTCTTCCTGGCGCTCGAGCATCGGATTGGACTCCAGGGCCTCCTGGATTTCCTGTTGCAGGTCCAGGGTCGACAATTGGAGCAGGCGGATGGCCTGTTGCAGCTGCGGTGTCATCGTCAGCTGCTGGCCCATTCTCAAGACTAGCGATGGTTTCATGGCAGGGGCTTAACACCTTATTCGCCGGCGCACATGCGCCATCCACTACAGGGCGCCGGAGCGCCAAACATAAGCAAATTATATGCCCGAAACCGCGGCGTTTGCCTAGAGCGCTGTAACAATAAAAAAAGGTTGATTTTTTATTGCGCCAAGCGCTCTGCCGACTCGCCGGACACCGCGATGCTTACAGGCGGAATTCATGCCCCAGGTACACTTCTTTCACCAGGTCATTGGCCAGGATGGTTTCAGCGTCGCCTTCGGCGATCAGTTGACCATCGTTGACAATATAGGCGGTTTCGCAGATATCCAGGGTTTCGCGGACGTTGTGGTCGGTGATCAGTACGCCGATGCCCTTGGCCTTGAGGTGGTGGATGATCTGCTTGATGTCACCCACGGAGATCGGGTCAACGCCGGCGAACGGTTCGTCGAGCAGGATGAATTTCGGGTTGGTGGCCAGTGCCCGGGCGATTTCCACGCGACGGCGTTCGCCACCGGACAGGCTCATGCCGAGGTTGTCGCGGATGTGGCTGATGTGGAACTCCTGCAGCAGGCTTTCCAGTTCCTTGCGGCGACCGGCCTTGTCGAGTTCCTTGCGGGTCTCGAGGATGGCCATGATGTTGTCGGCCACGGAGAGTTTGCGGAAGATCGACGCTTCTTGCGGCAGATAACCGATACCCGCCTTGGCACGACCGTGCATCGGCTGGTGGCTGACATCGAGGTCATCAATCAGCACGCGCCCCTGATCAGCCTGTACCAGGCCGACGATCATGTAGAAGCAGGTGGTCTTGCCGGCGCCGTTGGGGCCGAGCAGGCCGACGATCTGGCCGCTGTCGATGGACAGGCTGACGTCTCGCACGACCTGGCGGCTCTTGTAGCTCTTGGCCAGGTGCTGGGCTTTCAGAGTTGCCATTAAGGGGCCTTTTGCTCGTCGGTTTTCTTTTTCGGCTGGATCACCATGTCGATGCGCGGACGCGACTCGGTCACCTTGCTGCCCGTTGCGCGACCGGCGCTGGCCAGCTTTTTCTCGGTGTCATAGACGATTTTCTCGCCTTGAGTGACGTTGCTGTCCTTGTCGATGACCTTGGCGCGGTCGATCAGCACGACACGATTTTGCTTGGCGAGGTACTGGATGGTCACGCCCCATCCCTGCACGGGCTTGGTGTCGCCTGCGGTCTGCAGTTGCTCGAAGTAGGCCAGGTTACCCACCGAGGTCACCACGTCGACGTCGCCATCGGGGGCGCGGGTCATGGTCACCTTGTTGCCCTTGACAATGATCGAGCCCTGGGTGATGACCACATCGCCCGTATAGGTGGCCACACCGTTCTTGTCGTCCAGTTGGGCGTCGTCGGCCTGGATGCGGATGGGTTGCTGCTGATCGTCCGGCAGAGCCCAGGCGCTCACGCTTCCCAGTGCTGCGCCCAGACTGAGCAAAATAGGGAGGGTTTTAACGAGCCTCATACTGTCCTCTTACGTTCGATAGCAGGTGTATCCTGCTTTCTTTCAAATACGCCTTCATGCCGACACCAGTCGATACACCGCCAGCGCCGTCGATTCTAACGGGTTGCTGGGTCTGCGCATATTGCTGCTGCGGGAACACGGTCATGCGAGTACTGGTGATCAGGGTGTCGCGGTTCTTTTCGTCGGTACGCTTGACGCGCACGTTGTCGATCAGTTCGACCTCGGTCCCGCCGGAGTTCACCTCACCGTGATCGCTGGTCACATGCCACGGAAAATCAGTGCCGCGGTACATGTTCAGGTCGGGTTTGGTCACCAGCGTGATGTCGGTTGCCTTGACGTGCTCGGCTTTTTCCGACGTCATTTCGTATTGCACCTTGCCGTCTTCGAGGTACTGCAAGGTGTGAGTGTTGGTCGCGTACCAGTCGATCGGGCTTTCTTCAGTCTTGGCCGGTGGCTTGTCGAGAAAGCGTTCCGGGCTGATGTTCCAGTAGCCGACCGCGGCGAAAATCGCCACGATGCAACTGACCACCAATGTCTTGCGAACTTTTTTGCTGAACATGATTTGGCTCACAGGTACGCGGCATTGGCCGCATCGAGGCGGCCCTGGGCGCGCAGGATCAATTCGCAGAACTCGCGGGCAGCACCTTCGCCGCCACGGGCCAGGGTGATGCCATGTGCGTGTTCGCGCACGAAGCTGGCGGCGTTGGCCACTGCCATGCCCAGGCCGACGCGGCGGATCACCGGCAGGTCCGGCAGGTCGTCACCGAGGTAGGCGACCTGTTCATAGCTTAGGCCGAGTTGCGCAAGAAGCTCGTCGAGTACCACCAGTTTGTCTTCGCGGCCCTGGTACAGGTGGGGAATGCCGAGGTTCTTCGCGCGTCGTTCGACTACCGGGGTTTTGCGGCCGCTGATGATCGCGGTCTGTACGCCGGCGGCCATCAGCATCTTGATGCCCTGGCCGTCGAGGGTGTTGAACGTCTTGAATTCGCTACCGTCTTCGAGGAAGTACAGGCGCCCGTCGGTCAGGACGCCGTCGACGTCGAACACCGCCAGTTTGATCTGTTGGCCGCGTTGCAGCAGGTCCGTGCTCATTACATTACTCCCGCACGCAGCAAGTCGTGCATGTTCAGGGCACCGACCGGGCGATCTTCGCTGTCGACCACGACCAGCGCGTTGATTTTGTGATCTTCCATTATTTTCAGGGCCTCGGCGGCGAGCATTTCGGAACGGGCCGTCTTGCCATGGGCCGTCATGACCTGATCAATAGTGGCGGTGTGGATGTCGATGCTGCGGTCCAGCGTGCGGCGTAAATCACCATCGGTGAAGATCCCGGCCAGCTTGCCGTCGGCCTCCATTATCACGGTCATGCCCAGGCCCTTGCGGGTCATTTCCATCAGCGCATCCTTGAGCAGGGTGCCGCGTTGTACCTGCGGCAGCTCTTGCCCGGCGTGCATGACGTCTTCCACTTTCAGCAGCAGGCGTCGGCCCAGCGCACCGCCCGGATGGGAAAAGGCGAAATCCTCAGCGGTAAAACCGCGAGCTTCCAGCAGCGCGACGGCGAGGGCGTCACCCATGACCAGTGCCGCGGTCGTCGACGAGGTGGGCGCCAGGTTCAATGGGCAGGCCTCGTGGTCGACCTGTACATTCAGGTTGACCTCTGCCGCCTTGGCCAGCGGCGAGTCGGGCTTGCCCGTCATGCTGATCAGCTGGATGCCCAGGCGCTTGATCAGCGGCAGCAGGGTGATGATTTCATTGGTCGAGCCGGAGTTCGACAGTGCCAGGATGATGTCATCACGGGTAATCATGCCCATGTCGCCATGGCTGGCTTCGGCCGGGTGCACGAAAAAGGCCGTGGTACCGGTACTGGCCAGGGTGGCGGCGATCTTGTTGCCGATGTGCCCCGATTTGCCCATGCCGACCACGACGACGCGGCCTTTGCTGGCCAGAATCATTTCGCAGGCGCGCACGAAATCCTTGTCGATACGGGGCAGCAAGCTTTTTACGGCTTCCAGTTCGAGGCGAATGGTGCGTTGTGCTGACTTGATCAGGTCGCTGGATTGGCTCATTTTGAAAATGTTTGGCCTGATGAAAAGGCGGCGATTATAGCCGGTATGGTTGAAACCCTCACGCAAGTTCGCTGCCCATCGTCATCTGTTGTTACCGAATCCCCTCTAGATGGAGCTTTCTGGCTGTCATGTCGCTGAACATGGTCTGGCATTGGCCTTGGGCGCGTGACGCTTGCAGTGATATAGTTCGCCGCCAGTTCGGCCCGCCCAGGAGTATGTGCTTTTGTCAGGAAGCCCGGCGTCCGAGTGTGAGGCTGCATCGCAAGGAGTTTAGATGAGTGCCGATAACGCCTACGCGGTCGAGCTGAAGGGACTGACCTTCAAGCGCGGTGCGCGCAGCATTTTCAATAACATTGATATCCGCATCCCGCGCGGCAAGGTCACCGGCATCATGGGGCCTTCCGGGTGTGGCAAGACCACGCTGTTGCGCTTGATGGGCGCGCAGTTGCGGCCTGCCAGTGGCGAAGTATGGGTCAATGGTCAGAACCTGCCGGCGTTGTCGCGCAGTGATCTGTTCGATGCACGCAAGCACATGGGTGTGCTGTTTCAGAGTGGCGCACTGTTTACCGACCTCGATGTCTTCGAGAACGTCGCGTTTCCGTTGCGCGTTCACACCGAGCTGCCCGAAGAAATGATCCGCGACATCGTCCTGCTCAAATTGCAGGCCGTGGGATTGCGCGGTGCGATCGACCTGATGCCCGACGAACTGTCCGGCGGCATGAAGCGTCGTGTCGCACTGGCGCGGGCGATTGCGCTCGATCCGCAGATTCTCATGTATGACGAGCCCTTCGTCGGCCAGGACCCCATTGCCATGGGCGTGCTGGTGCGCCTGATCCGCTTGCTCAACGATGCGCTGGGCATTACCAGTATCGTGGTTTCCCATGACCTGGCCGAAACCGCCAGCATCGCCGACTACATCTATGTCGTGGGCGACGGGCAGGTGTTGGGGCAGGGCTCGCCCGACGAGCTGATGAACTCGGACGATCCGCGTATCCGTCAATTCATGACAGGCGAGCCCGACGGTCCGGTCCCCTATCACTTTCCAGCGACGGATTACCGCGCAGATCTCCTGGGGAAGCGTTGATGCGCAAGATTTCACTTTTGGAAAGGGTGCGCCGGTTCGGCCAGGGCGGCATCGACGTGCTGGCGGTGTTCGGGCGCTCTTCGCTGTTTCTGTTTCACGCACTGCTGGGGCGTGGTGGCATCGGTGGCGGGTTTGGCCTGCTGGTCAAGCAACTGCATTCGGTGGGCGTGATGTCCCTGGTGATCATCGTGGTCTCCGGGATATTCATCGGCATGGTGCTGGCGCTGCAAGGCTTCAACATCCTGTCCAGCTACGGTTCGGAGCAGGCGGTGGGGCAGATGGTGGCGCTGACGCTGCTGCGTGAGTTGGGGCCGGTGGTCACGGCATTGCTGTTCGCCGGGCGTGCCGGTTCGGCACTGACCGCGGAAATCGGCAACATGAAGTCCACCGAACAGCTCTCCAGCCTGGAGATGATCGGGGTGGACCCGCTCAAGTACATCATTGCCCCGCGCCTGTGGGCCGGCTTCATTTCCTTGCCGGTGCTGGCGATGATCTTCAGCGTGGTGGGTATCTGGGGCGGTTCCTGGGTGGCCGTCGACTGGCTGGGCGTGTATGAAGGCTCCTACTGGTCGAACATGCAGAACAGCGTGACCTTTGTCGACGATGTGCTCAACGGCATCATCAAAAGCATTGTCTTCGCCTTTGTCGTGACCTGGATCGCCGTATTCCAAGGCTATGACTGTGAACCCACTTCAGAGGGGATCAGTCGTGCCACTACCAAGACCGTGGTGTATGCCTCTTTGGCTGTGCTCGGCCTGGACTTTATTCTGACCGCCTTGATGTTTGGAGATTTCTGATGCAAAACCGCACCCTGGAAATCGGTGTCGGCCTTTTCTTGCTGGCTGGCATCCTGGCTTTGCTGTTGCTGGCGTTGCGGGTCAGTGGACTGTCCCCGAGCCCGAGCACCGAAACCTATAAACTTTATGCGTATTTCGACAATATCGCCGGTTTGACTGTCAGAGCTAAAGTGACCATGGCCGGTGTGACCATCGGCAAGGTCACGGCAATCGATCTGGATCGCGACAGTTTCACCGGTCGGGTAACCATGCAACTGGAGAAGCGCGTAGATAACCTACCGGCAGATTCCACTGCATCTATCCTGACCGCTGGCCTGTTGGGCGAGAAGTACATCGGCATCAGTGTGGGCGGGGAAGAGGCCCTGCTCAAGGATGGCGGGACCATCCACGACACCCAGTCGTCGCTGGTGCTCGAGGACCTGATCGGTAAATTCCTGCTCAATACCGTTAGCAAAGACGCCAAATGAGGAGCTTTTGAATGATCTCTACCTTACGACGTGGCCTGTTGGTTTTGCTCGCGGCCTTGCCGATGATGGCCCATGCCGTGGCGGCGCCTAGCGCGCACGAGCTGGTCCAGGACACCACCAACCGGCTGCTGGCCGACCTGGCCGCCAACAAAGAGAAGTACAAGCAGGATCCGCAGGACTTCTACGCGGCGCTCAACAGCATTGTCGGGCCTGTAGTGGATGCCGAAGGTATTTCAAAGAGCATCATGACGGTCAAGTACTCGCGCAAGGCGACCCCTGCGCAGATGAAGACCTTTGAAGAAAACTTCAAGAAGGGTCTGTTCCAGTTCTATGGCAATGCCTTGCTTGAGTACAACAACCAGGGCATCACCGTTGATCCTGCCAAGGACGAGTCGGGCAACCGTACGAGCGTCGGCATGACAGTCAAGGGCAGCAACGGCGCGATCTATCCTGTGTCCTACACACTGGAAAAGATCGGCGGCGAGTGGAAG
This sequence comes from Pseudomonas sp. EB271-G4-1, assembly GCF_058791355.1. NCBI lineage: Bacteria > Pseudomonadati > Pseudomonadota > Gammaproteobacteria > Pseudomonadales > Pseudomonadaceae > Pseudomonas > Pseudomonas sp. EB271-G4-1. The sequence continues at coordinate 76,759 of NZ_JBYTEO010000029.1, read as the reverse complement.
CTGCGCAACGTCATCATCAACGGTATCAACATTGGCAAGCTGTTCCGTGATCAGTTCGCTGATGCGATGCAGCGCAATGGCAACGACCTGGACAAAACCATCAATGGTTGGGCCGGGGAAGTCGCCAAGGCCAAGGAAACCGCTGAGCAATCCACCGAGAAACAGACCCAATGAGTGAGGCGGCGGTCCAGATGGACGACGCCGGCGAGCTGCGGCTCAGCGGTGTGCTGGATTATCGCACCGGCCCTCAATTGCGCGAGCAGGGGCAGGCGCTGATCAAGGCCAGCAAGGCTGCGGCCGTGGTAGTCGATTGTTCGGCGGTGGAGAAATCCAGCAGCGTCGGTCTGTCGTTGCTGTTGTGTTTCATGCGAGATGCCCAGGCGGCCGGCAAGGCGCTGAGCATCCGCGGGATGCCAGAAGACATGCGCGAAATCGCTCAGGTCAGTGAACTGACTGAGCTGTTGGCGCATCCCTAACCCGCATCTATAAAGAAGCCCCCCGTCAGAGTCCTGCTTCCCGGGGTTCGCAGGCGCGGGGCTTTTTTGTATGATGTCCGACCCGCGCGCACAGGGCGCCGATTGAGGTTGAGCATGCAGGCCAACGAAGTGAAGAGCTTTCTTGAAGGAAAGCTGCCCGGAACGAAGGTAGAAGTCGAGGGCGAAGGCTGCAATTTCCAGCTGAACGTGATTAGCGATGAACTGGCGGCGTTGAGCCCGGTGAAGCGTCAGCAGCAGGTCTATGCCCATTTGAACCCATGGATCACCGATGGCAGCATCCATGCGGTCACTATGAAATTTTTCAGCAGCGCGGCCTGGGCCGAGCGCACCTGAGCCCACGGGCGTAGAGATTCTTATGGATAAATTGATTATTACTGGCGGTGCTCGTCTTGACGGCGAGATCCGCATCTCCGGGGCAAAGAACTCTGCCCTGCCGATCCTGGCGGCTACCCTGCTGTGCGATGGTCCGGTGACCGTTGCCAACCTGCCACACCTGCACGACATCACCACCATGATCGAATTGTTCGGTCGCATGGGGATCGAGCCGGTGATCGACGAGAAACTGGCCGTCGAAATCGATCCGCGGACCATCAAGACCCTGATCGCTCCGTACGAACTGGTTAAGACCATGCGTGCGTCGATCCTGGTGCTGGGCCCGATGGTTGCCCGTTTCGGTGAAGCCGAAGTCGCGTTGCCTGGCGGTTGCGCCATCGGTTCGCGACCGGTGGACCTGCACATCCGTGGCCTGGAGGCCATGGGCGCGATCATCGACGTCGAAGGCGGCTACATCAAGGCCAAGGCGCCAGAAGGCGGCCTGCGCGGTGCGCATTTCTTCTTCGACACCGTCAGTGTGACCGGTACCGAAAACATCATGATGGCTGCAGCCCTGGCCAAGGGACGCAGTGTCCTGGCGAACGCCGCGCGCGAGCCTGAAGTCGTCGACCTGGCGAACTTCCTGAACGCGATGGGTGCCAAGGTTTCCGGCGCTGGTACCGACACCATCACCATCGATGGCGTTGAGCGTCTGCACACCACCACCTACAAGGTGATGCCGGACCGTATCGAAACCGGCACCTACCTGGTGGCCGCAGCCGTGACCGGCGGGCGTGTGAAGGTCAAGGACACCGATCCGACCATTCTCGAAGCCGTGCTGGAGAAACTCCGCGAAGCGGGCGCCGAAATCACCACCGGTGAAGACTGGATCGAGCTGAACATGCACGGCAAGCGGCCTAAAGCCGTGAACGTGCGAACCGCTCCGTACCCGGCGTTCCCGACCGACATGCAGGCGCAGTTCATCTCCCTCAACGCCATTGCCGAAGGCACGGGCGCTGTGATCGAGACGATCTTCGAAAACCGCTTCATGCACGTGTACGAACTGCACCGCATGGGCGCCAAGATCCAGGTCGAGGGCAACACCGCCATCGTTACCGGCACCGAGAAGCTCAAGGGCGCGCCAGTGATGGCCACCGACCTGCGGGCTTCGGCCAGCCTGGTGATTTCGGCGCTGATTGCCGACGGCGATACCCTGATCGACCGCATCTACCACATAGACCGTGGTTACGAGTGCATCGAAGAGAAACTGCAGATGCTGGGCGCCAAGATCCGCCGCGTTCCGGGCTAGTTTCTGCTGCATGGGCGCAGGGACGTGCCCGTTGAATTGTTGTAAGTCGAGCCGGTTTCCGGCTCGATGTGTGTCCGGCGCCATTTGCGACCGGACATGAGTACCTTGATAAGGACTGACGTTTCCCATGTTGACCATCGCACTGTCCAAGGGCCGCATCCTTGACGACACCCTGCCGCTTCTGGCTGAAGCGGGCATCGTGCCGACCGAGAATCCGGACAAGAGTCGCAAGCTGATCATTCCCACGACCCAGGAAGATGTACGCCTGTTGATCGTGCGTGCCACCGACGTGCCGACTTATGTCGAGCATGGTGCCGCCGACCTCGGTGTTGCTGGTAAAGACGTGCTGATGGAATACGGCGGTCAAGGCCTGTACGAGCCATTGGACTTGCAGATTGCCCAGTGCAAGTTGATGACCGCCGGCAAGGTCGGCGCGGTCGAGCCCAAGGGTCGCCTGCGTATCGCCACCAAGTTCGTCAACGTTGCCAAGCGCTACTATGCCGAGCAGGGCCGTCAGGTCGACATCATCAAGCTCTACGGCTCGATGGAGCTGGCTCCGCTGATCGGCTTGGCCGACAAGATTATCGACGTGGTCGACACCGGTAACACGCTGCGGGCCAACGGCCTGGAGCCACAGGATTTCATCGCGGCCATCAGCTCCCGGCTGATCGTCAATAAAGCTTCGATGAAAATGCAGCACGCCCGTATCCAGGCGTTGATCGACACCCTGCGCAAGGCAGTGGAGTCTCGACACCGCGGCTGATTCACCCGCGCGACTTTGAGTTGCGCCGTCTATCCGCCTCATAGCCAGAATTCTCAGGTGCCCAAGCGGATCGAATGTTAGCTTCGGGCGCCTGAGTTTTTTGCCAATCCTATGAGGCTCTCGCTATGACCGCACCGACTGCAATTCGCCGACTCAACGCTGCTGACCCGGATTTCGCACATCATCTGGATCATCTGCTGAGCTGGGAAAGTGTGTCTGACGACTCGGTCAATCAGCGGGTGCTGGACATCATCAAGGCCGTGCGCGAGCGTGGCGATGCCGCGTTGGTGGAGTTCACCCGACAGTTCGACGGGTTGGACGTCGCCTCCATGGCCGACCTGATCCTGCCGCGCGAGCGCCTGGAACTGGCGTTGACCCGCATTACCGTGCCACAGCGCGAGGCCCTGGAAAAAGCCGCGGCCCGCGTACGCAGCTATCACGAGAAGCAGAAGCAGGACTCCTGGAGCTACACCGAAGCTGACGGCACCGTGCTGGGCCAGAAGGTCACGCCGCTCGATCGCGCCGGTCTGTACGTGCCGGGCGGCAAGGCGTCGTACCCTTCTTCCGTGTTGATGAACGCGATTCCGGCCAAGGTTGCCGGTGTGACCGAAGTGGTCATGGTGGTGCCGACCCCGCGCGGCGAAATCAACGAGCTGGTGCTGGCTGCTGCCTGCATCGCGGGCGTTGACCGTGTGTTCACCATCGGTGGCGCCCAAGCTGTTGCCGCGCTGGCTTATGGCACCGAAAGCGTGCCGCAAGTCGACAAAGTGGTTGGCCCGGGCAACATCTATGTCGCCACCGCCAAGCGTCACGTGTTTGGCCAGGTGGGTATCGACATGATTGCCGGCCCGTCCGAGATCCTCGTGGTGTGTGACGGCCTGACTGATCCTGACTGGATCGCCATGGACCTGTTCTCCCAGGCCGAGCATGACGAAGACGCCCAGGCGATCCTGGTCAGCCCGGATGCGGCCTTTCTCGATCAGGTCGCCGCGAGCATTGCCAAACTGATGCCGACCATGGAGCGCGCCGAGATCATCGAAACCTCGATCAACGGCCGTGGTGCGCTGATCCAGGTGCGTGACATGGAGCAAGCCATCGAAGTGGCCAACCGCATCGCGCCGGAGCACCTGGAGTTGTCGGTTGCCGATCCGCAAGCCTGGCTTCCACAGATCCGTCATGCCGGCGCCATCTTCATGGGTCGCCACACCAGCGAAGCACTGGGCGACTACTGCGCAGGCCCGAACCACGTATTGCCGACTTCCGGCACGGCGCGGTTCTCGTCGCCGCTGGGCGTATACGACTTCCAGAAACGTTCGTCGATCATTTTTTGCTCTGAACAGGGCGCGTCCGACCTGGGTAAAACCGCTTCCGTGCTGGCCCGTGGCGAGTCGCTGACTGCCCACGCCCGCAGTGCCGAATACCGCATCATCGACGACAAGCAGGGGAACTGAGATGAGTAAATTCTGGAGCCCGTTCGTCAAGAACCTGGTGCCTTACGTACCGGGCGAGCAGCCAAAGCTGGCGAAACTGGTGAAGCTCAACACCAACGAAAACCCGTACGGTCCATCGCCCAAGGCCTTGGCTGCGATGCAGGCCGAACTGAACGACAATCTGCGCCTGTACCCGGACCCGAACAGCGATCTGCTGAAAAATGCCGTGGCCAAGTACTACGGCGTGCAGAGTAACCAGGTATTTCTCGGCAACGGCTCCGACGAAGTGCTGGCGCACATCTTCCACGGGTTGCTGCAGCACGATCAGCCGCTGCTGTTCCCGGACATCAGCTACAGCTTCTATCCGGTCTATTGCGGGCTGTACGGCATCAAGTTCGATGCGGTGCCGCTCGACGAGCAGTTCCAGATCAATCCTGCGGACTACGCAAAACCGAACGGCGGGATCATTTTCCCCAACCCGAACGCACCGACCGGTTGCCTGTTGGCGCTGGACGCGGTCGAGCAAATCCTCAAGGGCAGCCCGGACTCGGTGGTTGTGGTGGATGAGGCTTACATCGACTTCGGTGGCGAGACGGCAATCACGTTGGTAGACCGTTATCCGAACCTGCTGGTGACCCAGACCCTGTCAAAATCCCGTTCCCTGGCGGGCCTGCGGGTTGGCCTGGCGGTGGGCCATCCGGACCTGATCGAGGCGCTGGAGCGGATCAAGAACAGCTTCAACTCCTATCCGATCGATCGCATGGCGAACGTCGGCGCGGCGGCGGCGTTCGAGGATCGTGAGTACTTCGACAAGACGTGCCGATTGGTCATCGAGAGCCGCGACAAGGTGGTCGCGCAGTTGCAGGCGAAGGGCTTTGAAGTGCTGCCGTCGGCCGCGAACTTCATTTTCGCCCGTCACCCCAAGCACGATGCGGCAGGCCTGGCAGCTAAACTGCGCGAGCAAGGCGTGATCGTCCGGCACTTCAAACAGGAGCGGATTGCCCAATTCCTGCGGATTTCGATCGGCACGCCTGAGCAAAACCAGGCCCTGATCGACGGCCTCGGCGACCTCTAAACCTCCGTCACACTGATCGTTCCCACGCAGAGCGTGGGAACGATCATGTACCTCGACTGCTTTAGTTTTCTTCTTTCTCTTTGACCGGCGCCGGTGGCGGGCGCAAGCCGATTTCCGCCGTGAGCTTGAGTTCCTTGCCGTTGCGCATCACCTCGATCGTGACCTTATCGGTCGGCTTGATCCGCGCGACCTGGTTCATCGAGCGTCGGCCATCGCCAGCCGGTTCGCCGTCGATGCTGAGAATCACGTCGCCCAGTTGCAGGCCGGCTTTCTGCGCCGGACCGTCGCGGAAAATCCCGGCGACGACGATGCCCGGACGCCCCGACAAGCCAAACGACTCCGCCAGTTCCTGGGACAATGGCTGCACTTCAATACCGAGCCAGCCGCGAATCACCTGGCCGTGTTCGATGATCGATTTCATCACTTCCATGGCCAGCTTCACCGGAATCGCGAAGCCAATGCCTTGCGAGCCTCCGGACTTGGAGAAGATCGCCGTGTTGATGCCGGTCAGGTTGCCGTTGGCGTCCACCAGCGCACCGCCGGAGTTGCCGGGGTTGATCGCGGCGTCGGTCTGGATGAAGTCTTCGTAGTTGTTCAGGCCCAGCTGATTACGCCCGGTGGCACTGATGATGCCCATGGTTACGGTCTGGCCGACGCCGAACGGGTTGCCGATGGCGAGGGCCACGTCGCCGATGCGGATGTTGTCCGAGCGGCCGACAGTGATCGAAGGCAGTTTCTTCAGGTCGATCTTGAGGACCGCGAGGTCGGTTTCCGGGTCGCTACCAATCACCCGAGCCAGGGTTTCACGGCCGTCCTTGAGCGCCACCACGATCTGGTCGGCACCGCTGGTCACGTGGTTGTTGGTCAGGATGTAGCCTTCCGGGCTCATGATCACGCCGGAGCCCAGGCTCGACTCCATGCGTTTCTGCTTGGGCGAGTTGTCGCCGAAGAATCGACGAAACTGCGGGTCCTCGAACAGCGGATGATTGGGTTTGTTGATGACTTTGGTGGTGTACAGGTTCACCACCGACGGCGCGGCGGTGGTCACCGCGTCGGAATAGGACACCGGGCCTTGCTGCATATTGGTGGTTTGCGGGGCCTGTTGCAGGTTGACGTCGAGGCTTGGAAGCCCGACCCACTGCGGGTAACGCTGGATGATTAACAGAGCGACAAGCACGCCGGCCAACAGCGGCCAGCCGGAAAAACGCAGCGCCTTGAGCATTAAACACGTCCTGAGAGAGTTGCAGGCGGTATGAGACCGCTCATAATGACGCGCATTATACGAGGCCGCGCGTGCCTCTGAACGGGATATTTAGGAGTCTTTTATGGCCGTCGCCCTGAGCACCCTGGTCGAAGAAGCCGACCGTTACCTCGCTAGTTCGAAAATTGCCGATTACTGCCCCAACGGCCTGCAGGTCGAGGGCCGGCCGCAGGTGATGCGCATCGTCAGCGGCGTTACCGCCAGCCAGGCCTTGCTCGATGCTGCGGTGGAGGCCAACGCGGATCTGGTGCTGGTGCATCACGGCTACTTCTGGAAAGGCGAGAACCCGTGCATCACCGGCATGAAGCAGCGCCGCCTCAAGACCCTGCTCAAGCACGACATCAGCCTGCTGTCCTATCACCTGCCGCTGGACCTGCACCCTGATGTTGGCAACAACGTGCAGTTGGCACGGCAACTGGACATTACCGTCGAAGGTCCGCTGGACCCGGACAACCTGAAGATCGTCGGCCTGGTTGGTTCGTTGAACGAGCCTGCCTCCCCCCGGGATTTCGCCCGCCGTGTGCAAGAAGTCATGGGCCGCGAGCCATTGCTGATTGAAGGCAGCGCAATGATCCGCCGCGTTGGCTGGTGCACCGGTGGCGGTCAGGGCTACATCGACCAGGCGATACTGGCGGGCGTCGATCTGTACCTCAGCGGCGAAGCCTCGGAGCAAACCTTCCACAGCGCCCGTGAAAACGACATCAGCTTCATTGCTGCCGGGCACCACGCCACCGAGCGTTACGGCGTGCAGGCGCTGGGTGATTACCTGGCGAAACGGTTTGCCCTTGAGCACATCTTCATCGATTGCCCGAACCCCATCTGAGAGGCCCCCCTGTAGGAGCTGCCGCAGGCTGCGATCTTTTGATTTTGCTTTTTCAAGATCAAGATCAAAAGATCGCAGCCTGCGGCAGCTCCTACAGAGATGAGTTCGCCGATGAACGCCCAAACAGGCGGGCATATTCATATGCTCTTTCGATCTAGTTCGCGTCCTCATTAGAAGGGGGCGCTGTGCTAGGATTCCCCGCTCGAACACGGCCCGCTGGCCGTTCATAAGAATGTTTTCGTGAGTAGCCATGGTCGACAAACTGACGCATCTGAAACAGCTGGAGGCGGAAAGCATCCACATCATCCGCGAGGTGGCCGCCGAGTTCGACAACCCGGTGATGCTGTACTCCATCGGTAAAGACTCCGCCGTGATGCTGCACCTGGCACGCAAGGCGTTCTTCCCCGGCAAGCTGCCGTTCCCGGTGATGCACGTCGACACCCAGTGGAAATTCCAGGAGATGTACAGGTTCCGCGACAAGATGGTCGCCGAGCTGGGCCTGGACCTGATCACCCATGTGAACCCCGACGGCGTGGCACAAGGCATCAATCCGTTCACCCACGGCAGTGCCAAGCATACCGACATCATGAAGACCGAAGGCCTGAAGCAGGCCTTGGACAAATATGGTTTCGACGCCGCCTTCGGTGGTGCCCGCCGCGACGAAGAGAAGTCTCGCGCCAAAGAGCGTGTGTACTCGTTCCGCGACAGCAAGCACCGCTGGGACCCGAAAAACCAGCGCCCCGAGCTGTGGAACGTCTACAACGGCAAGGTCAACAAGGGCGAATCCATCCGCGTATTCCCGTTGTCGAACTGGACCGAGCTGGACATCTGGCAGTACATCTATCTGGAAGGCATCCCGATCGTCCCGCTGTACTTCGCCGCCGAGCGTGAAGTCATCGAGAAGAACGGCACCCTGATCATGATCGACGACGAGCGCATCCTCGAACACCTGAGCGATGAAGACAAAGCGCGCATCGTCAAGAAGAAAGTGCGGTTCCGTACCCTTGGCTGCTATCCGTTGACGGGCGCGGTGGAGTCCGAGGCCGAAAGCCTCACGGACATCATTCAGGAAATGCTCCTGACGCGAACTTCCGAGCGCCAGGGCCGTGTCATCGACCACGATGGCGCAGGCTCGATGGAAGACAAAAAACGTCAAGGTTATTTCTAAGGGGCTGTCATGTCGCACGCATCTGATTTGATCAGCGAGGACATCCTCGCCTACCTGGGCCAGCACGAACGTAAAGAGCTGCTGCGCTTTTTGACCTGCGGTAACGTCGACGACGGCAAGAGCACCCTGATCGGGCGCCTGCTGCACGACTCCAAGATGATCTACGAAGATCACCTTGAAGCGATTACCCGCGACTCGAAAAAAGTCGGCACCACCGGTGAAGACATCGACCTGGCACTGCTGGTCGATGGCCTGCAGGCCGAGCGTGAGCAAGGCATCACCATCGATGTCGCGTACCGCTATTTCTCCACCGCCAAACGCAAATTCATCATTGCCGACACCCCCGGCCATGAGCAGTACACCCGCAACATGGCCACCGGTGCCTCCACCTGTGACCTGGCGATCATCCTGGTCGACGCCCGCTACGGCGTGCAGACCCAGACCCGTCGCCACAGCTTCATCGCCTCGTTGCTGGGCATCAAGCATATCGTCGTTGCCATCAACAAGATGGACCTCAAGGACTTCGACCAGGGCGTGTTCGAGTCGATCAAGGCTGACTACCTGCAGTTCGCCGAAGGCTTGAAGATGAAGCCCACCACGATGCACTTCGTGCCGATGTCTGCGCTCAAAGGCGACAACGTGGTGAACAAATCCGAGCGCTCGCCGTGGTACACCGGCCAGTCGCTGATGGAAATCCTCGAGACCGTGGAAGTGGCGGGCGACCGCAACTTCACCGACCTGCGTTTCCCGGTGCAATACGTCAACCGTCCAAACCTGAACTTCCGCGGTTTCGCCGGCACCCTGGCCAGCGGCATCGTCAAGAAGGGCGACGAAGTCGTGGTGCTGCCGTCGGGCAAGAGTAGCCGCGTGAAATCCATCGTCACCTTCGAAGGTGAACTGGAGCACGCTGGTCCAGGTCAGGCGGTAACCCTGACCATGGAAGACGAGATTGACATCTCCCGTGGCGACCTGTTGGTGCATGCCGACAACGTGCCGCCAGTCACCGACAGCTTCGAAGCGATGCTGGTGTGGATGGCTGAAGAGCCGATGCTGCCAGGCAAGAAATACGACATCAAGCGCGCCACCAGTTACGTGCCGGGTTCCATCGCCAGCATCGTCAACAAGGTCGACGTGAATACCCTGGAAGAAGGCCCGGCCAGTGCGCTGCAGCTGAACGAAATCGGCAAGGTCAAGATCGCGCTCGACGCGCCGATCGCCCTCGACGGTTACGACAGCAACCGCACCACCGGTGCATTTATCATTATCGACCGCCTGACCAACGGCACCGTCGGTGCCGGCATGATCGTCGCGCAGCCGTTGGCGCATGGCACCAGCACCCACCACGGCAAGCTGGCCCACGTCGCTACCGAAGAGCGCGCGCAGCGCTTTGGCCAGCAACCCGCCACCGTGCTGTTCAGTGGCTTGTCGGGCGCGGGCAAAAGCACCCTGGCTTATGCAGTCGAGCGCAAACTGTTCGACCTGGGTCGTGCGGTGTACGTGCTCGATGGCCAGAACCTGCGTCACGACCTGAACAAAGGTCTGCCGCAGGATCGCGCCGGGCGCACCGAGAACTGGCGTCGTGCCGCGCACGTGGCGCGTCAGTTCAACGAAGCCGGTCTGCTGACCCTGGCAGCGTTCGTTGCTCCGAGTGCCGAAGGTCGTGAACAGGCTCGGGAGCTGATCGGCAAAGAACGCCTGCTGACGGTCTACGTCCAGGCCTCGCCGACGGTCTGTGCCGAACGTGACCCGCAGGGTTTGTACGCGGCGGCCGGGGATAACATCCCGGGCGAGTCCTTCCCGTACGACGTGCCGCTGGATGCCGATCTGGTGATCGACACCCAGTCCGTGTCGCTGGAAGACGGCGTGAAGCAGGTGCTGGAATTGCTGCGCAAGCGTGGCGCGATCTAAAGCAGGAGTAGCGACAAACTTCTAACTGCAATAGAAAACCCGCAGATGAGTGATCGTCTGCGGGTTTTTTTGTGTTTTTGAATCGCCATCGCCAGCAAGCTGCTCCCCATTCTCGCTTTTTGAGCGTTTTTTGTAATCGAAAATCAATAATTTTATTTATACTCAAAAAAACTACCTGCTCCAGGCAAGTCTAGTCATCAATTGATGGCTCTTTAATTTGTGAGGAAGTAAATTTTAAATGGCTGTCGATGAGCTGGCGGCTGAATAGCGCAAATGAAAGGTGCATTACGATGGGTAGGATTAATTCTGGTCATACATTGGCGCAGGCTATATCACTCAAATCAAATCAGAGTGACATCTCATCAAAGACTGTTAGTAAGTTGAGTAAGATAATCAAGGGTGTTCGAAATTGTGGTGATGTGAAGCTCACCCTTAAAACATTAGAGCAAGCAATGCAGCATGTAGACTCGATAAAAAGCACGCCTGCACAGGTGAAAATGCAGAAACTGCTGTTGGCCAACTATCCAGCCGCGGCGCTGGCGTTTGCGGTCAAAACAGTGGAGGCCAACAATCAACCGGATTATCTAATGGGTTACGCCGATGAAAGGTTGATGTCGTCGATGGTCAATGCTGAAAGTAGTTTACATAGAGGCATTGAGCTTAAATATTTTTGCAGTACTGATGACTTAACCAGATTTGTATTGGAAAAAACGGGGCCATACAAAGGGCAAGCCGTTGTGAAGATGGTTAGGAGCAATGAGAAAGCCGAGCCGCATTTTGCTGCTGTTGATATTCGGATCAGTTCTAACGGATTGCGCTCTATGGTGATCTATGAACCTGCATTTTTACACGGCGACAAAAACGCCCCAGTTAATCATGGATTCTCAAGCTTAGTGGAAGGAATTAAATTCCAAACAGAGCACCTGAAGGTGCCAGTCCCTAAAGTGGGGTTTGTTGAGATTAATGGTCAAAAATCACAGTTCGATTGTGCGATTTTTGCCCTCAGCACCGCGATACAAAATTTCAAGGATGAAAGCGTAACGGAGTCCTTGTTGAAACAAATGGATGCTGGTGGTCAGACCATGACCAGATTTTATGATGAAAGTGCATCTGAGTACATAAAAAACATAAGGATAAAGGTGGGTGTCACGCTGCCGTCAAACTTTCATAAGCACGGCCACTCTATATCTACCCTGAAGGAGATGGATGATAGTAGTGTTAATAAAAGAAATGAAAGTGTTAGTCGGCGTGCAGAGCAGTTTAAGGTGCAAAGGGACGGTCGGGCCTACTCAAACTCAATCGAACACAAGCGTATTGATTATTATCAGCATGTTGTCGGGCAACTAAAAAACAACCCGTAGTGTAATCAAACTGCTCGCAACGTACCCTACCCCAGACAGTTACTTGGGGCAGGGTATTCCCGAGGTTTTGCAAACCAGTGCCCAGTCGCAGGTGCTGGGTCGGATTGAATACAGTTACTGCGCTGGATACTCGCGGTGCATCTGCGCAAGCAGAGCATCCTTGTCCTGCCACATCTGGTTGATCCAGCCCTGGAACTGCAGGCGATACTCACCGTCCTGGTCGTAGTTCTTGCCTATGAACTGCGGCGGAATCTTCAGCTCTTCAAAGTGCACCACCACATCCGCAACATTCCCGCACAGCAAATCCCAGAAACCCGGGCGCCCGGCTGGATAATGGATCGTCACGTTGACGATGGATTCCAGTTGTTCACCCATGGCATCTAGCACAAACGCAATCCCACCGGCCTTGGGTTTCAGCAGGTACTTGAACGGCGATTTCTGCTGGGCATGCTTGCCTTCGGTGAAGCGCGTGCCTTCAACGAAATTGAAAATACCCACCGGGTTGTTGCGAAACTTCGCACAAGTCTTGCGCGTGGTTTCCAGGTCCTTGCCTTTCTTCTCCGGGTGCTTTTCCAGGTAGGCCTTGGAGTAGCGCTTCATGAACGGAAAGCCCAGTGCCCACCAGGCCAGGCCGATCACCGGTACCCAGATCAACTCCTGCTTGAGAAAGAACTTCAGCGGCTGGATACGTCGATTGAGCACATATTGCAGCACCAGGATGTCGACCCAGCTCTGGTGATTGCTGGTGACCAGGTACGAGTGTTGATAGTCCAGGCCTTGCAGGCCGCTGACGTGCCAGCGCGTGCGACGGACCAGGTTCATCCAGCCTTTATTGACGCTGATCCAGGCTTCGTGGGTATGGCTCATCAACCAGTGTGCAATGCGTTGGGTGAATGCGAACGGCAGGACCTTGATCAGCGCCACACAGAACAGGAACGAGCACAGCAAAATCGTGTTCAGCGCCAGCAGCAGCGCGGCGATCACGCCGCGCGCCGGGGCAGGTAGAAAATCCAGCATTTACACATCCATAGGTCGGTTGGCCGCCTGAATCGCGGTCAGGGCAATCGTGTAGACGATGTCGTCGACCTGCGCGCCGCGCGGCAGATCGTTCACCGGTTTGCGCAGTCCCTGCAGCATCGGGCCGAGGCTGACGCAGTCGGCGCTGCGCTGTACGGCTTTGTGGGTGGTGTTGCCGGTGTTCAGGTCGGGGAATACGAACACAGTGGCGCGACCGGCCACCTGGCTGTTCGGTGCCAGTTGCCGGGCCACGGTTTCGTTGGCAGCGGCGTCATACTGCAACGGGCCGTCGATCAGCAACGAGTTTTGTTGTTCATGGGCAAGCAACGTCGCCTCGCGTACTTTCTCGACTTCCTCGCCACTGGCTGATTCACCGCTGGAATAACTGATCATCGCCACGCGCGGAGTGATGCCGAATGCCGCCGCCGAGTCTGCGCTTTGCAGGGCAATCTCGGCCAGTTCGACGGCGCTCGGGTGCGGGTTCATCACGCAGTCGCCATAGACCAGCACTTCTTCGGGAAACAGCATGAAGAACACCGACGACACCAAGGTGCAGCCCGGTGCGGTCTTGATCAGTTGCAGTGCCGGGCGGATGGTATTGGCGGTGGAGTGAATGACGCCCGACACCAGGCCGTCGACTTCATCCAGCGCCAGCATCATGGTGCCGATCACCACGGTGTCTTCCAGTTGCTGCTCGGCCATCGGGGCGTTGAGGCTTTTGCTCTTGCGCAGGGCGACCATCGGCTCGACGTAGCGTTCGCGAATCAGGTCAGGGTCGAGAATTTCCAACCCCGGCGGCAGTTCGATGCCTTGCGCGCGGGCCACGGCTTCGACATCTGCAGGCTTGGCCAGCAACACGCAACGGGCAATGCCACGGGCCTGGCAGATGGCGGCGGCTTGTACGGTCAGCGGTTCGCTACCTTCCGGCAGGACGATGCGCTTGTTGGCGGACTGGGCGCGCTGGATCAATTGATAACGGAACACCGCTGGCGACAGGCGCATTTCCCGAGGGGTACCGCAGCGCTGGTGCAGCCAGTTGGCGTCGAGGTGGCTGGCGACGAAATCGGTGATGATTTCTGCGCGCTCGCGGTCGTCGATCGGGATTTCCTTGTTCAAGCCATTGAGCTGGTTGGCGGTGTCATAGGACCCGGTGCTCACCGACAACACGGGCAAGCCCGCCTGCAGGGCGCCGCGACACAAGTCCATGATGCGCGGGTCGGGCAGGGTGTCGCTGGTCAGCAACAGGCCGGCCAGGGGTACGCCGTTCATGGCCGCGAGGCTCACGGCGAGGATGATGTCGTCACGATCGCCAGGGGTCACCACCAGCACGCCGGGCTTGAGCAGCTCCACGGTGTTGCGCATGGTACGCGCGCAAATGATGATCTTGGTCATGCGCCGGGTTTCGTAGTCGCCGGCGTTGAGCACCTGTGCGCCCATCAAGTCCGCCACGTCTCGAGTGCGCGGCGCATTCAGTTCCGGCTGATATGGAATACAACCGAGCAGACGGAAGTCGCCACTGCGCAACAGCGGCGAGTGTTCATTCAGGCGTGCGGCGAAGGCCTCCATGCTTTCCTCGGTCTTGACCTTGTTGAGGATCACGCCGAGGACTTTCGGATCCTTGGGGCCGCCGAACAATTGCGCTTGCAGTTCCACTCGACCAGACAATTCGGTCAGTACTTCGTTTTCCGGTGCCGAAACCAGGATCACTTCGGCATCGAGGCTCTTGGCCAGGTGCAAGTTGACCCGCGCGGCATAGCTGGCGCTGCGGGTCGGGACCATCCCTTCGACGATCAACACATCCTTGCCGATGGCGGCCTGCTGATAAAGGGTGATGATTTCTTCGAGCAACTCATCGAGCTGGCCGTCGCCGAGCATGCGCTCGACATGGGCCAGGCCCAAGGGTTGCGGCGGTTTCAGGCCGTGGGTACGCGCCACCAGCTCGGTGGAGCGTTCAGGGCCGGTGTCACCTGGATGGGGCTGGGCAATCGGCTTGAAAAAGCCAACCTTGAGGCCGGCCCGCTCGAGAGTGCGCACCAGCCCGAGGCTGATGGAGGTCAGGCCCACGCCAAAATCGGTGGGTGCGATAAAAAAAGTTTGCATGCGGATTCTCTAAAGGTGCATGGCAATGGTGCCGGCCTATAACTGGCCAACTACCGAAATTCAGTCGCCAAGGTTATCGCTAACCGAGCCTTGTGCGCACCAACCGCAATCAAAGGGCTGGCCTATTTTTTCCTGGCGCTGCGCAGGGTCCATGACCCAGGCCCGCGATTGCCAGGGTGGCTGATGGCGCAGGTGTTGGGTATGGCCGCACGAAAGCTCGGCCACCCAGTGGCCGTCCTCGTCCTGATGGAAGCCTGTGATCGTCGCACCCCGTCTGTCCGGGTTGTGTTCGCTTTCGGGCGATTGCTTCGCTAAACTGGGTCTTTCTATATTCTTATGCAAAAGGTCTCGCCCCATGCTGATCGCCGCCAATAAGGCTGTCTCCATCGACTATACCCTGACCAACGACGCTGGTGAGGTCATCGACAGCTCCGCCGGCGGCGCGCCGCTGGTCTACCTGCAAGGCGCAGGCAACATCATCCCGGGCCTGGAAAAGGCGCTGGAAGGCAAAGCAGTCGGCGACGAGCTGACCGTAGCCGTTGAACCGGAAGATGCCTATGGCGAGTACGCTGCCGAACTGGTCAGCACCCTGAGCCGCAGCATGTTCGAAGGTGTCGACGAGCTGGAAGTGGGCATGCAGTTCCATGCTTCCGCTCCGGACGGCCAAATGCAGATCGTGACCATCCGCGATCTGGACGGCGACGACGTCACCGTAGACGGCAACCACCCATTGGCGGGTCAGCGCCTGAATTTCCAGGTCAAGATCATCAACATTCGTGATGCCAGCCAGGAAGAAATCGCTCATGGCCACGTCCATGGCGAAGGTGGCCATCACCACTGATTTCTGCGCTAAGCTCAGATAGCTGGAGAGGCGCCCCGAGGGCGCCTTTTTAGTCTGCGGCTGTTCCAGGCGACACCACCAAGTGGCTGTTTCGAGAAGAACACGGGAATCTGGAGTACGTCATGAGTGCTTTTCACGAACTTAATTTGACAGCCCTGGATGGCCAGGTGCTGCCTCTGGCACCTTTCAAGGGGCAAGTCGTGCTGGTGGTCAACGTGGCCTCCAAATGTGGCTTGACGCCACAGTACGCGGCGCTGGAAAACCTCTACCAGCAATACAAAGGTAAAGGCTTCAGCGTGCTGGGCTTGCCATGCAACCAGTTTGCCGGTCAGGAACCCGGTACCGAGCAGGAAATAAAGAACTTCTGCAGCCTCAACTATGGCGTGACCTTTCCGTTGTCCAGCAAGCTGGAAGTCAACGGTCACGAGCGTCACCAGCTGTACAAGTTGCTGGCAGGCGAGGGCGCGGAGTTTCCTGGTGACATCACCTGGAACTTCGAGAAGTTCCTGCTGGGTAAAGATGGTCGTGTGCTGGCGCGGTTTTCACCGCGTACGGCGCCGGATGATCCGAGTGTGGTTCAGGCAATCGAAAAAGCCTTGGCCTGACATACCCCTTCGTAGGAGCCGGCCTGCTGGTGATGGTCGTCAACGATGACGCGCATTGCCTGACACCACGCGGTGTTTTCGTGTCCATCGCCAGCAAGCCGGCTCCTACAACATCCCCCCTTCTGATGTTTAATCACCCATATCAATAGTGCTGTTCAGCGCGTGCAAGCCTCCATATTATAGCCGTCATAAAGTCTATTCCCGTGGAGCGTCCCCATGCCCGTCAAAGCCTTGTTCAAACCGTTCCACCTCGGCACCCTCGAACTGCCGACCCGCGTCGTCATGGCGCCGATGACCCGCTCGTTTTCGCCAGGCGGCGTACCGAATTCCAAAGTGATCGAGTATTACCGCCGTCGCGCTGCGGCCGGCGTGGGCTTGATCATCACCGAAGGCACCACTGTCGGGCACAAGGCTTCCAACGGCTACCCGAACGTTCCGAAGTTCTACGGCGAAGCGGCGCTGACGGGCTGGAAAAAAGTCGTGGATGCGGTTCATGCCGAGGGTGGCAAGATCGTTCCGCAACTGTGGCACGTCGGCAGTGTGCGCCGTATCGGCACCGAGCCGGACGCCAGCGTGCCGGGTTATGGCCCGTCGGAAAAAGTGAAGGACGGTCAGGTCGTGGTTCACGGTATGACCAAGCAGGACATTCAGGACGTGATCGCCGCGTTCGCCCAGGCGGCAAAGGATGCCCAGGGCATTGGCATGGACGGCGTGGAAATCCATGGTGCCCACGGCTACCTGATCGACCAGTTCTTCTGGGAAGGCAGCAACCAGCGCACCGACGAATACGGCGGTAGCCTGGCCAACCGTTCGCGTTTCGCCATTGAATTGATTCAGGCCACGCGTGCAGCGGTCGGCGAAGGTTTCCCGATCATCTTCCGTTTCTCCCAGTGGAAGCAGCAGGACTACACCGCGCGCCTGGTGCAAACACCTGAGGCGTTGGGCGAATTCCTCAAGCCATTGTCCGATGCCGGGGTGGATATTTTCCACTGTTCGACACGCCGTTTCTGGGAGCCGGAGTTCGACGGTTCCGAGCTGAACCTGGCGGGCTGGGCCCGCAAGCTCACTGGCAAGCCGACCATCACCGTAGGCAGCGTAGGCCTGGACGGTGAGTTCCTGCAGTTCATGGTCAACACCGACAAGGTGGCGCAGCCGGCCAGCCTGGAAAAACTGCTGGAGCGCCTGAACAACGACGAGTTCGATCTGGTGGCGGTCGGCCGTGCACTGTTGGTGGACCCCGACTGGGCGCAGAAAGTACGTGACGGTCGCGAGGAAGACATCCTGCCGTTCAGTCGTGAGGCGTTGATGACGCTGGTTTAAGCGGCGTCTGGAAGAATGCTTTCACGAGCAGGCTCGCTCCCACAGTGGTTATGCGTTGTACACAAAACCTGTGGGAGCGAGCCTGCTCGCGAAGACTGACTGAATGGCACCCAATATCTCAGGGCAGAGTCGGTGCATTCGGCACCACCACCTCCCCAACACAGGCCCCCCGCAACTGCCCCTCGAATTGCTCGACAATCGCCGCCCACCCTTGCCGACTGGCATGCTGGCGCGCATTGAGCCGCACACAGCGCAAGGTTTCGCGCTTCTCCAGCAACCACGTCGCGGCATCACAAAATGCCGCTTCATCCCCCGGCATCGCCAGCACGCCGTTGTAGCCATGACGAATATGCTGCGCCGCTGCCGCCTGGTCGTAAGCCACCACCCCCAGTCCAGAGGCCAATGCCTCAAGCACCACATTGCCGAAGGTCTCGGTCAGGCTTGGGAACAGAAACACATCCCCGGACGCATAGTGACTGGCCAGGGCTTCACCGCGTTGTGTCCCGCAGAAAATCGCCTCGGGTAACTCGCTTTCCATCAGCTGTCGTTGCGGACCATCGCCCACCACGATCAGTTTCAGAATGCGCTGTGGATAAGTGGCCTTGAGCGTGTCGAAACAGCGTTTGAGCAAACCGAGGTTTTTCTCCGGTGCCAAACGGCCTACATGGATAACGGCAATGTCCTTCTCGCCCAGCCCCCATTGCTCACGCAGCGCATTCAAGCGTTTGCTTGGGTGAAACAGCTGGCTGTCGACGCCGCGGGACAGCAATGCCAGGCGCTCGAAATGCCGACGTTCCAGCTCCATGCGCTGGCTGACACTGGGCACCAGCGTCAGGTTCGAGCGATTGTGGAACCAACGCAGGTAATGGGTCAGCAATCGAGTCAGCATGCCGAATCCATACTGGCTGGAGTACTGCTGGAAGTTGGTGTGAAAGCCGCTCACCACTGAAATACCCAGGCGTCGTGCCGCGCGCAATGCCGACAATCCCAAAGGACCCTCGGTGGCGATGTACAGCACATCCGGGCGATGACGCTTCCAGCGCCGCAGCAGCTTGTGCATCGACGACTGCCCCCATTGCAATCCGGGATAGCCCGGCAGCGGCCAGCCCCGGCACAGCAACAACTCATCGTCACTGCTCGCCGATTGATCGCAACCCTGGCGTGGTCGCACCAATTCCACCTGGTGCCCGCGCGCGCGCAAACCGTCGCACAGGCGGCCAAGGGTATTGGCCACGCCATTGATTTCCGGAGGGAAGGTTTCGGTGATCAGGGTGATATGCAGGGCTGTCGTCATGGCCCCAGTGTCGGCTGAGGCCATGTCGGCGTTGTGACGACGAGATGATGGATTTGTGACCGATCTAGCGTTGGGTCACCAGATTCTCCGCCCCACGCTCGCGCACCCAGAACAAAGTCGCCCCGGCCACCGCCGCCGGCATCATCAGGATGTTGACCACCGGAATCAGCAGCACCAAGTAAACACTCCCGCCGAAACTCATGCTCTGCCAGCGCTTTTCGCGCAACCAGGCGAGCATCTCGTTCCACCCAAGCTTGTGGTTGTCCGCCGGGTAGTCGATGTACTGGATCGCCATCATCCACACGCCGAACACCAGCCACAGCGGTGCCGCGATGATGTTCACCACCGGGATGAACGAAAGAATGAACAACCCGAGCGCCCGGGGCAGGAAATACCCGAGCTTGCGCATTTCCCGTGCGAGGGTACGGGGGATCATGGCGATCAGCTCACCCCAGCTGAAGGCCGGGAAGTCGTCGGTGCCGCGCACCACCACTTCGACTTTCTCTGCGAGAAAACCATTGAACGGCGCAGCGATGACGTTGGCCAGCATGGTGAAGGTGAAGAACACCATCAACACCACCAGCACGACGAAAATCGGCCACAGGATGTAACTGAGAAAACTCAGCCACTCGGGCAGGGACGGCATCAGTGTATCGACCCACAGACTGAACTGATGGCCGGCCAGGTAGATCAATCCGACGAACAGCACCAGGTTGATTGCCAGCGGTAACAATACGAACAAACGCAAACTGGGGCTCAGGACCAGCTTGAGGCCTTCGCGCAAGTATTGCGGGCCGGACAGAACAGGGGCGGGCATAACAGGCTCCGGGCAGTGGGAAACGCGCCGACCTTACCGGCTTTGCCTGACCGGCGAAAGCGCGACAGCGACATCGACATTAACTGTAACAAAGGCGTCCTGGGAAACACTCTGTGGGGATAGAGACCACCTATGAGCTGGATTGTTAAACCGTATTTCCTTAATCTTCGCCCCCTCGATACGCTGCACCCAATCTTTTTACAGGACTGTCGAGTTCAAGCCTTCCCCAAGTGCTTTCAATGGTCCTTTTTTATTCCCGCCGGTCAGCCGGCGTTCCGCGCCAGGTATTCCGGGCCGGTCAACAGGAGCAGGTCATGTCTGAAGTTCGTCATTCGCGAGTGATTATTCTCGGTTCCGGCCCTGCCGGTTACAGCGCCGCCGTCTATGCCGCCCGTGCCAACCTCAAGCCACTTTTGATCACCGGCATGCAGGCCGGCGGTCAACTGACCACCACCACTGAAGTCGACAACTGGCCGGGTGATGTCCACGGCCTGACCGGCCCGGCGTTGATGGAGCGGATGCGTGAGCACGCCGAGCGCTTTGAAACCGAGATCGTTTTCGATCACATCAATGCCGTGGACTTCGCCGCCAAGCCGTACACCCTGACCGGCGACAGCGCGACCTACACCTGCGACGCCCTGATCATTGCCACCGGCGCCAGCGCTCGTTACCTGGGCCTGCCATCGGAAGAAGCGTTCATGGGCAAAGGCGTTTCGGCCTGCGCGACCTGCGACGGTTTCTTCTACCGCAACAAGCCCGTGGCTGTGGTCGGTGGCGGTAACACCGCTGTCGAAGAAGCCCTGTACCTGGCCAACATCGCCAGCACCGTGACCCTGATCCATCGTCGCGAAACCTTCCGCGCCGAGAAGATCCTGATCGACAAGCTCAACGCTCGCGTGGCCGAAGGCAAGATCATCCTGAAGCTGAACGCGACCCTGGACGAAGTCCTGGGCGACAACATGGGCGTGACCGGTGCCCGCCTGAAGAACAACGACGGAAGCTTCGACGAAGTGAAAGTCGATGGCGTGTTCATCGCCATCGGCCACACCCCGAACACTTCGTTGTTCGAAGGGCAGTTGACGCTGAAAGACGGCTACCTGGTCGTACACGGCGGCCGTGACGGCAACGCCACTGCGACCAACCTCGAAGGCATCTTCGCCGCCGGTGACGTGGCTGACCACGTCTACCGCCAGGCGATCACCTCCGCTGGCGCCGGTTGCATGGCGGCACTGGATGCCGAGCGTTACCTGGACAACCTGCAGAACGCTTGATTCTGTAGAAAAGAAAAAACCGGCTTCTGCCGGTTTTTTTGTGGGCAACACAAATGCCCCCCTGTAGGAGCTGCCGAAGGCTGCGATCTTTTGATCTTGATCTTATACAAAGCAAGATCAAAAGATCGCAGCCTTCGGCAGCTCCTACAGGGGACCGTATGTTCAGGTTAACTTCTGCAGGCACGCCTCAAGGATGTCGAGGCCTTCTTCAAGCACAGCCGCTTCAATCGTCAACGGCGCCAACAGCCGAATGATGTGCCGCGATTTTCCGCTGGGCATCAGCAACAACCCGGCGTCCCGGGCCAGGGCCAGCAGTTGCGTCAACTGCGCCGAAGCGGGTGTGCCGTCGGTCTTGATCAGCTCAATGCCGCGCATCGTGCCCACGCCGGTCAGGCGACCCAGGTACGGCGACAGCTTGTTCGCGTGCCAGGTTTCAACGCGACTGACTATCGCTTCCTCCTGTTGTGAGCCCCAGGCTCGCAGATTGGCGTCCGTCATTTCATCCAGGGTCGCGAGCGCAGCGGCACAGGCGATCGGGTTGCCGGAATAAGTACCGCCAAGCCCACCCTTGGGCAAGTTATCCAGCAGCGACTTACGCCCGACCACCGCACCCAGCGGCATGCCGCCGGCAATGCTTTTGCCCAACAGGATCAGGTCCGGTTCGATGCCCAGGCGCGAGAACGCAAACCGCTGGCCAGTGCGGCCAAAACCAGACTGGATTTCATCGGCAATCAGTACGATGCCTTTTTCGTCGCAAAACGTGCGCAGCGCCTGGGCGAACTCGACATCCATGGCCAGGAAACCCGCTTCGCCCTGCACGGGTTCGACGATAAAGCAGGCCACGTCCTCGACGTCGATCTCGACGCTGAACAGGCGCTCCATGGCCTTGAGCGCCTCGACACAGGTCACGCCGTTGTCCCGGCTGGGGAACGGCAAGTGATACACCGGCCCCGGCAACACGCCGACTTTCTGTTTGTAGGGGGCAACCTTGCCGTTGAGGTTGAGAGTGGCCAGCGTGCGGCCATGAAAGGCGCCATCGAAGGCAATCACGGCTGTGCGACCAGTCGCGCCACGGACGATCTTCAGTGCATTCTCCGCTGCTTCGGCGCCGCTGTTGGTGAGCATGCCGCTGACCGGGTAATCCACCGGAATGAACGCCGCCAGGCGATCCATGAGCTCAAGGTAGGGGGTATGGGGCGCGGCGTTGAAGGCGTAGTGGGTCAGCCGCGTGGCCTGTTCGCGAATGGCTTCGACGATACGGGGATGGCAGTGACCTAGATTCAGTACGCCGATGCCGCCGACAAAGTCGATGTAACGTTTGCCGTCGGTGTCCCAGACCTCGGCATTTTTGCCGTGGCTGAGCGTGACAGGGTGGACGATATTGATCGACTGGCTGATGGTTTCGCTGCGCATGGCTGACCGGCTCGGAAGAAGGAAGATTGTTTTTATCTAAGCCGGGAGCAGCGGTGCCCGGCAAACGAAATAAAGTCGCCGGGTTAATCTTTAAAGTCGGGATGTGCAAAAGATCAAAAGATCGCAGCCTTCGGCAGCTCCTACGGGCGCACCGCCATGTTGCGAATGAACTAGATCCTGTAGGAGCTGCCGCAGGCTGCGATCTTTTGCGTCTGAATCAGCGGCGGGTCAGCGGCCGTCGGGTGAATTTCACACCGGCCAGGCCATGCTCGATCAACGCACGGATATTGCCGTGATCGCTGCCCTCGGGCGTCGCCAGCACCGAGCGGTAATGCTCGCCGAACGCCAGCAGCGCTTCTTCATCGCTCAGGCCTTCCAGCAGGGCCAGGCCCAGCGTCTTGCACGAACCTTCGTTCTGCCCGGCGGCGTTTTCCACGCCGCCATTGGTGAAGGCCTGGGGCTGGTAATCGTAGCCGGCGGCAATGAATGCCAGCGTATCGGCGAAAGCGTGTTCGCCACTCTTGAGGCTGGCGCGCAGGGTGTTCAAATCACTCATTGGGTTTTCCTTTGGCGAACGCCGATTGTTGTTCGGCGCTGGCTTCTTGCTGATATTGGGCTTTCCACTCGGCGTACGGCATGCCGTAGACCACTTCGCGGGCTTGATCGAGGCTGACCTCGATCTGGCGTTCATCGGCCGCTGCCTTGTACCACTTGGACAGGCAGTTGCGACAGAAGCCCGAGAGGTTCATCAGGTCGATGTTCTGCACATCCTTGCGGCTGTCCAGGTGGGCCACCAGCCGGCGGAAGGCGGCGGCTTCGAGCTCAAGGCGTTCTTGATCGGTCATAGGTCTCTCTGAGACAGCTTCAAGCTGCAAGATGGATGGCGGTGAGTCGAAGTTTACAGCTTGCTGCTTGAAGCTTGAAGCTTAGCGGCTTGCCGCGAGCGTTATCGACACCGACTCGGCGAAGCGCAAGGCGTGGGGCTTGTCGACTTCGACCTCGGCGTACAGCACCGACGCGTTGGCCATGACCAGGTCCAGCAGCTCCTGGGTCAGGCGTTCGAGCAGGGCAAAGCGATTGCCTTCCACGTGGGCGATGATCGCCTTGGTGATGGTGCGGTAGTTCAGCGCGTGATCGATATCGTTGTCGCGCACCGCTTCCTGGGCTGCATAGAGGATGGTCAGGTTGATCAACACATCCTGCTTGTTGAGGATCTCGTCTTCGTTGATGCCAATGTAGGTGCGCAGGCACAGGTCCTTGACCCGGATGCGCGCCATGCCTGGTTGAAGTTGTGGCATTGCTACTTGCTCCGTCCAATCAATTGCAGGAACTCCTGGCGGGTATTGCTCGACTCGCGGAAGGCGCCGAGCATCACCGAGGTGTTCATGGTCGAATTCTGTTTCTCGACGCCGCGCATCATCATGCACATGTGCTGTGCTTCGATGACCACGGCAACGCCTGCCGCGCCGGTTACCTGTTGCACGGCGTCGGCGATTTGCCGGGTGAGGTTTTCCTGGATCTGCAGGCGACGGGCGAACATGTCCACCAGCCGGGCAATCTTCGACAGACCCAGCACCTTGCCCGTGGGAATATAAGCCACATGCGCCTTGCCGATGAAGGGCAGCAGGTGATGTTCGCAGAGGGAATAGAGTTCGATGTTGTCGACGATCACCATTTCATCGTTGTCGGAGGCGAACAGGGCGCCGTTGATGATTTCCTCGACACTTTGCTCGTAACCGTGACACAGGTACTGCATGGCCTTGGCGGCGCGCAGCGGGGTGTCACGCAGGCCTTCGCGCTCGGGGTTTTCACCGAGACCGATGAGGATCTCGCGATAGCTCTGTGACAGGCAGTTCTGATGTAGGGAAAGCGTCATGGAAGATCCTCGGGACACTTATTTGATGTGCCTTCCGCCGTTGACGGTCAGGGTCGTGCCGGTGACATAGGGGTTATCGAGCAGATAACGCAAGCTCTGGTAGATCACTTCGCTGCCAGGTTCGATGCCCAGCGCGGATTTGGCCAGTGCCTTGGCGCGATAGTCGGCATCGTCGTCGGCATTGAACAGTAGCAGGGCGGGTGCGATCGTGTTGACCTTGATGCCGGGCGCGTATCGGGCGGCGAAGGACAGGGTCAGGCTGTCGAGCCCGGCTTTGCTGGCGCAGTAGCCGATGTGCTTGCTGCTGCCCTTGCGGGTCACATCATCGCTGATGTGCACAATGTCGGCGGGGCTTGAGCGTTCGAGCAGGTCGGCGCAATGCAAGTTGATCAGGTAGGGCGCCAGCATGTGCACGTTGAACATGCGGGTGAATGCGGCGGCATCGGTGTCCGTCGTCTCGGCCAGCCATTCGGAAGCGTTATGGATGATTGCCCGCAAGCTGTCGGTGTGGGTTTTCAGTTGACTGATGAAGGTGACGATCCCGGCTTCACTGGAGAAATCCGCGAACAGCCCGATCGCGCCCAAATCGCGCAGGGTTTGTACACCGGGACGTTCGCTGCGGTAACTGAAAATCACGCGATGGCCATCCTCGAGCAATCGCTGCGCGCAATGCAGGCCGACACGCTGGCCGGCACCGGTGATCAGAATGGGGGCTGCAGAAGAGGTCATGAACGGCTCGCATCGCGGTAAGAGCAAAACTATACCAGCGACGAGCCGTGAACCTGCAGGTTTCGGGTCTTCGGTTGCGCAGGCGCAGCGCCGTGGTGGCGGCTGTATTTTGGGGCAAGCAAGTACTATTCCTGATTTCCCTGCCAGGCCGGTGACCTTGGTAACAATCTATTTCTTGAATGATTGAGGTACAGGGGAGGTAGAATGGGCCCAGATAATTACATGGATGTAGGCCTATAAATGCCTGTCTTGACCGACGTTGCCCCGGGTGTGTCGCCAGCGCTCTCCCTGGAACGGGAAGAGCTTTTCCCGATTCGCGAAGTGGCGCGCCTGACCGGTGTGAACCCGGTCACGCTTCGCGCATGGGAGCGTCGTTATGGCCTGATCGTGCCCACTCGCACCGAAAGCGGGCATCGCCTGTATTCGATGCAGGACATTGAGCGGGTCCGAAGCATCCTCAACTGGATCGAACGCGGTGTGGCGGTCAGCAAGATCGGCAAGATCCTGGCCAAGGCAGAGCCGCTACAGGTATTGGCTCACATCATCCCCAGCGATCTGGTGCAGGCGGATTACGCACAGTGGCAGCAACAGCTTGCAGCCGCGGTCAGTGCGTTTGACGATATCCGGCTGGAGCAGGTCTACGGGCAGATTTTTTCCAGCTACTCCCAACCGGTGGTTTTCCAGGACATTATTCTTCCACTGTGGAGGCAATTGCTGCAGCGCCAGGATACGTTCGGCCGGGCCAGCGAGTGGCTGTTCCTCGATGGTTTTCTGCGCTCGCGGGTGGTACAGCGCCTGCTGTTGATCCGTGACCGTCACCCCCGGCGAGTCATCGTCAGCGCCTTGGCGGGCCAGTGTCGCGAGCTTGAGTTGCTGATCGCCGCCCTGTTCCTCGGCAACGATCAAATGGGGGTGCGGGTGCTGACCACCGGCCAACCGTTCGACGAACTGACGCTGGTCTGCGAGCGGATCAAGCCAAGGGCGCTGGTGCTGGTTTCCAATCACGTCCCCACCCCCGACTTGCCCCGGCGCCTGAATCGCCTGGCGATGAGCCTGGATTGCCCCTTGCTCCTGGCTGGGGATGCCAGTGACCTGGCGCAGGAAAGCCTCGCCGGGTCATCGATCGGTTGCCTGGGCAACGAAGGTACGGTGATGCGCCAGCGCCTGAGCCAGTTTCTGGCCGGCAGCCTGGATACCTGAAGGTCAGAGGTGCAGGGTTGGATGCGCCAGGCGATGCTGTTGCAGAATGAATTGACGCAGGCGCTCGGTTTCGTCCAGGTCGTTCTGGCTCAACTGGTAGGCGTAGAAACCCTGTTTGGTTTCTTTTTCGAGTGTCCCGCGCAAGGCGATGCGCTCATAGCCTGAGGGGCTGAACCACAGGGCGAAGTGCTTGGGTGCCTTGGTCTTGTTGCGAATCTCCAGCAAAACCCCTTTGAACGATACTTCGTGCACCCACAGGGTGCCGGGTTGACCCTTGGCGTTTTCCAGCGCAACCGGCTCGTCGAGCACCAGTCGCCACGGCCGGACCGATGGCCCGCCTTCATAAATACTCGGCACGCCCAGGCGCAGGTGCATGGCATGAAACTCGTCTTCCACCAAGTGCAGGGGGAAGGTCATTTGCTGGTTTTCGAAGTTGGCTTGAAGGGTAACCTGTTCATGCGCGGCCAGGCGCGTGAGCAGGTCACGGATCTGCGATCCACCATTAACGAGCAGACTCGACGTCGCATCCCGCACGTTCAGTTGCGGGTTGTGTTGCATGGTCTGGATAAAATCCAGCTCATCCTGGGTCAGGAGCGCGTCGCGTTGCATGGTTAGGCTCGAAAAATTTAGTTACAGAGGCTCTGGTGATTGTAGTTAATGACAATTAATTCACTGTTTAGTTTTTGCCGTTCGTCGCTTTGAGCGCAGCAAGCTCCGCCTGGACCTCTGCCAGTTGCGCTTCAAGCTGCGTCACTCGCTGCTGCGCCTTGACCTGCAGGGTCACGTCCTTCTGCACTCCGATAAAATAAACCTGCCCGTCATTCGGATTTTTCACCGTCGAAAGCGACAGCTCGTTCCAGAATGGGGTGCCATCCTTGCGATAATTGCGCAGGATTTCCCGGCAGGAGCCTTCACTGTTCAATGCGTCACGAATTTTCGCCAGGGCATCCTGATCACGGTCGCCTGATTGCAGAAAGCGGCAATCCTGGTAGAGGATTTCCTCGCTGGTGTAACCGGTCAGGCGTTCGAAGGCCGGGTTGACGTAAATCAGGATCTTGTCTTGATCGCCTTCTTTCTCAGCAATCACGATACCGTCGTTGGAGGCATTGATCGCCAACTGCAGCAGTTTCGCGTTGATCATCGGTGACACCCTTCCTTGTTGGTTGTCTGTGGGATTCTAAAAGAACAATGCAGACCGTGCTGTTAATATCCCGGTCTTTTATTCAGCGTCAGGATCAGATTGATGAAAGTCGCCATCATTTCCGGCTCGGTATACGGCACGGCTGAAGAAGTTGCCCGCCACGCCGCCAGTATTTTGAAAAACGCCGGTTTCGAAACCTTCCACAACCCGCGGGCAAGCCTCGCGGATATTCAGGCCTTCGCTCCCGAAGCCTTGCTCGCGGTAACGTCGACCACCGGCATGGGCGAGCTACCGGACAACCTGCAACCCCTGTACTCGACGATTCGAGACCAGTTGCCCGCCGCCTGGCGAGGCTTGCCAGGGGCCGTCATCGGCCTGGGCGACGCAAGCTATGGCGATACCTTTTGCGGCGGTGGCGAGCTAATGCGGGAGTTGTTCGGTGAGCTGGGCATTCGCGAAATCCTGCCGATGCTGCGCCTGGACGCCAGTGAAAGCGTGACCCCTGAAGCGGATGCCGAGCCCTGGCTGGCGGAACTGGTCGACGCGCTGCGGGGCTGATCGGTAACGCGGGTGCACCGGCAGCCAGGCCATGGATCCAAACTCTTCGGGCCGCTGACTCGCTCGGCCATCAAGCTGGCTGCCAATGCAACTACGCGAAGCTCGGAGGGTGACTAGACTCGGTAGTCATTGGAAACACTCCATAATAAGAACCGAGGTTCCTTGCCGTGAGCGTAGCCCCCGTCCAGTCGTCCTCCTCCTGTGTCAAAGACCAGGTCAGCGCTGCCGAGTGGCAGGCCCGCGTCGACCTCGCTGCCTGCTACCGTCTGGTCGCCCAGCATGGCTGGGATGATCTGATTTTCACGCACATCTCCGCCAAGGTGCCGGGCACCGAAGATTTCCTGATCAACCCATACGGTCTGATGTTTCACGAAATTACTGCGTCGAGCCTGGTCAAGGTCGATCAGTCCGGCAACAAGTTGATGGACAGCCCCTACGAGATCAATCCGGCGGGGTACACCATCCATAGCGCGGTGCATGAGGTTCGTCACGATGTCGTGTGCGTGCTGCATACCCATACCGCTTCGGGCGTGGCGGTGTCGGCGCAGCGACAAGGCATTTTGCCGATCAGCCAACAGTCGCTGTTTGTTCTTTCCAGCCTGGCGTATCACGCCTACGAAGGTGTTGCGCTCAACCATGAGGAAAAAGCGCGGCTGCAAGCCGACCTCGGAGAAAATAACTTCCTGATGTTGCACAACCACGGTCTGCTGACCTGTGGCCCCAGCATCGCCGACACCTTCCTGATGATGTTTATCTTTCAACGTGCCTGCGACATCCAGGTCATGGCGCAGAACGGAGGGGCTGAACTGATTGCCATCGAACCGCAGATTCTGGCGGGTGCCAAGGCGATGATCGCCGGTGTCACCAAAAGTGCTCAAGGAATGGGCGGAGCGCTGGCTTGGCCGGCGTTGCTGCGCAAGCTCGATAAACTGGACCCGGGGTACAAACTCTAATGCAACTCGCCGAGATTCCCCTGAGTGTCTGGCGCAAGCGCGGCCAGACTTTCATGTTCCATGGCCAAGCTATCCGTTACTGGACGGCGGGGCAGGGTGAGCCGTTGTTGCTCATCCATGGCTTTCCCAGCGCCAGTTGGGACTGGCATTACCTTTGGCAACCACTGGCCCAGCGCTATCGGGTAATTGCCTGTGACATGCTCGGATTCGGCGACTCGGCCAAACCGGTGGATCACGAGTACAGTTTGCTGGAACAGGCCGATTTGCAGCAGGCGCTGCTGGCTCATCTCAACGTCGAGCAACCGCTGCACCTGCTTGCCCATGACTACGGCGACAGCGTGGCCCAGGAACTGTTGGCCCGGCATTACGAAGCGCGCATCGACCTCGCCAGTTGCGTATTCCTCAATGGCGGGTTGTTCCCCGAAACCCATCGCCCGGTGCTGGTGCAAAAACTCCTGCTCAGCCCGTTGGGATGGATGATCGGCCGTGCTTTTAGCCGTGATGGCCTGGTAAAGAGTTTCCGTCAGATCTTCGGCCCGCAAACTCGTCCCAGCGAGAGCCAGATGGACGATTTCTGGAGCCTCGTCGAAAGCAATCACGGGCCACGGGTCATGCATAAATTGATTGCCTACATCCCCGAGCGGCGAACCCAGCGCGAGCGTTGGGTCGGCGCGATGCAGCGCGGCGAGGTGCCGCTGCGGGTGATCGATGGCGAGGTCGACCCGATCTCCGGTGCCCACATGATCGCGCGCTACCGTGAGCTGATACCCAACCCGGACACGGTCCTGCTCAGCGACATCGGTCATTACCCGCAGATCGAGGCGCCCTGCCAGGTGCTCAAGCACTACCTGGCATTCCGCGACCGGACGACCTCACCGCCGCTCAAGGTGGCTTGTTCGTAGCAACCGGCTTGCCGGCGAAGGCGCCCTTGAGCACGGCGCCGCCTTTCCGGGCGCTCTCACCCCCGTAGGAGCGAGCATGCTCGCGAAAAACCTGAGAGCACCTGGGGGTGTCAGGCTCCCCGCGTCATTGTTGGCTACCATCGCGAGCATGCTCGCTCCTACAGGTTCCCACCCGCCGCGAAGCCATAGGTGGCCGTTACCGCAGCAATGGATATCTACGCGGTCGACAAACAACAGGTCGGCCGCCAGGCCGCCTCGTGTTCATCATCCCCCTACCTTATCGCACACCATTCAGCCTCCCCCCTGTTCATTGTGACCCGTAGCGCCGTGCCTGAAACTCCAAGGCAATGTCCTGGCCTGCTGGAGTTCCCCATGAATGAGTCTGTGCGTTTCGAAGATAAAGTCGTGAT
Source organism: Pseudomonas sp. EB271-G4-1 (assembly GCF_058791355.1). Taxonomy (NCBI): domain Bacteria; kingdom Pseudomonadati; phylum Pseudomonadota; class Gammaproteobacteria; order Pseudomonadales; family Pseudomonadaceae; genus Pseudomonas; species Pseudomonas sp. EB271-G4-1. The sequence goes on along the minus strand of NZ_JBYTEO010000029.1, from coordinate 46,405 downwards.
CATCACCGGTGCGGGTGGCGGCCTGGGACGGGCGCACGCACTGCTGTTCGCCAAGCAGGGCGCCAAGGTACTGGTCAACGACCTCGGCGGTTCGACCCAGGGCGAAGGCGCCAACGCCTCGGCGGCAGACCGCGTGGTCAACGAAATCCGCGACGCGGGCGGCACCGCCGAGGCCAACCACGACTCGGTCACCGACGGCGACAAAATCGTCCAACACGCCCTCGACGCCTTTGGCCGCGTCGATGTAGTGGTCAACAATGCCGGCATCCTGCGGGACAAGACCTTCCACAAAATGGAAGACGCCGACTGGGACCTGGTTTACCGCGTCCATGTCGAAGGCGCCTACAAAGTCACCCGCGCCGCCTGGCCGCACCTGCGCCAGCAAAACTACGGGCGAGTGATCTTCACAGCGTCCACCTCGGGCATCTACGGCAACTTCGGCCAGTCCAACTACGGCATGGCCAAACTCGGCCTCTACGGCCTGACCCGTACCCTGGCCATCGAAGGTCGCAAGAACAACATCCTGGTCAACGCTATCGCCCCCACCGGGGGCACCCGCATGACCGAAGGCCTGATCCCGCCGCAAGTGTTCGAACAACTCAAACCGGAACTCGTCAGCCCGCTGGTGGTGTACCTGGCCAGCGAAAACTGCCAGGAAACCTCCGGGCTGTTCGAAGTGGGCGGCGGCTGGATGGGCAAGGTGCGCTGGGAACGCAGCCTCGGCGCCGGTTTCGATCCGCGGGTGGGGTTCTCCCCGGAAGACGTGGCGGCGCATTGGCAGCAGATTTGTGATTTCGAAGGGGCGGCGCATCCGAAGGACAACATTGAGGCGCTGAAGGAGATGATGGGGAATTTGCAGAAGTATTCGTTGTAAGGGCCGTGAAGCCCCAAACCCTCTGGGTGAGGCTTGGGGCATTTTTGCTATCAGCCGTATTTGTTTTCTGTCACGAATTTAGGAGCTTTCCAGTTAGGGCCTTTTTTCGCCAATCCCATTTCTCCTTTTTCTAATACACCCTTTTCGAACAGTCGCGTGTAGGTCAGTTGAAGTTCCCCGTGTCTGATTGTTTCGGGCTTGTAGCGACTGATCATCATGTCTAAGTAAGGTGGAGCCTTGATCAAGGCGAAAACGGTAACGATATCGTCCAGGGACTCACCTTTAACTAACTGCTCAATATTGCTCATTTCAAGATTTCCTTCAAAAAACGTTGATAGTCACACTCATCCTGTTCCGCAGCAGCTGCTAGTGCTTCTGGCGTGTAGAGTAGAGAAGGATCATCTTTCAGCTTGAAGTCTTCCAAAGTTGCAGTGTGAACATTGTTCCATGCCGGGGAATCGGGATCCGGCATTTCGGTGTCTCCATATCCCAAAGCCTTAAATCTTTCAAATTCCCTGATCTCGTGAGTATAGAAGCGTTTATCGGTATCGGTCATCTCTAGCTCCCCACGGAGAATTCGATCCAGACGGTCAATCATCACTTTATTGGCATCGGATTGAATAAATTTTGATGTATGCCGTTTCACGATATTGGATCCTTCTTGTGAAACGATTGCATCGTTCCATTTCATATCTAAAATTGGTCCACCTGATTGCTCAGGGTTGAAATCGCGGCCACTGTGCTCACCTTCGGCTATTGCACCCTCATATGGGCTGTGGAAAATCACATACTGAGGCGGAATCCCCGATTCGACCGGGAATACGTAGATAAAGCCTCCAAAACTGTAGAGATCCAGCTGCGGGTTTGGATCGATCCTTCCCTCGAGGGCGGTTGCGGTAGCTCCGGTGTAGGGCGCGACGTCCGGTTGTGCCGCAGGAAGAGCTGTTGATGCATCGCCCGGGCTGACAATTGGCGTCCATGTCATGCCGGGCGACTGGGCGGTTGCGCTCTCGCTCCTGTAAACATTCAGAGCCGGATCGTAGGTCGCGAAACGCACCGGTACTTTGCGCGACACCGAGGTGCCATTCGTGGCAGCGACGGAAAACTCTGTGGTGTTATCCACAGACCGGGAGCCGATCGCGACCGGCAGTTCGATGTCTCCATTGGCCTGGGCGATGGCATTCAGTGCGCCGGCGTCGTAGGTCGTTAAATCCGAGAGCGGCAGGCTCAAGGCGTACGGTTCTTTGTTGTCCCGCAGTGCGTAATAAACAAGCGCTGCGACGCCAACAACTATCATGACGCCTGACGCTGTCCCGACGGCTGCTGCCAACGCCGAGATTGCAGTGGCTGCGGCCGAACGCAGAGCAGTCCTGATCGCGAGGTTGGTGACCGCATCGACTGCCAGGGTTCCTGCTGCAACGGTGAACACCGGACCGCTTGCCGCCGCCGCGCCCGATACTCGAAATGGACGACTGCCCTTTGCGGCGTCAAGAGCCGCCATTGCATCCCGGAGCGCTTGCTCCTCCGCTTTCCGTTGATTTTCGAGCCGCAACTGCTCGGCTTGCCGTTGAACCTCGGCCTCGGCTTCCAGACGAGCCTGTTCAGCTGCGATGAAGCGTGCGGCAGCTTCAGCGGCAAGCCGCGCTTGCTCGGCAGCCACTCGTTCGGCTTCTGCCAATGCTGCTAATCGGACCTGCTCTTGAGCATGGGCGAGTGCTTCAGCTTCTGCCCTGATGCGTGACTGTTCGGCAGCGACGCGTTGTGCTTGCTGCTCCGCGGCAACCCGGCGTTCTTCAGCTTGCGCACCGGCAAGTAGATTCTGTACGTGTACCTGCTGACTATTCAAAAGTTGAATGTGCTCTGTCAGCAGCTTTGCGGAGTAGCCAGCTTTAAAAGACGCAACCCATTTTGAATAGGCAGGACCATAGGGCGTTACTGCCCCATCCAAAGCTTGAGCTCTGGCAAGGTAATCACCAATGGTTGAGTTGAGTGGGCTGAGCCCGTAAAAGGAGTCGGCGAGTGACGTCTGCGTGTGCAGTTGAGTCGTCTTCTGCTGAGTTAAAATGTCCTACATGAGTTGTTTCTAAATAAACTGTGCGATCTTCTCCTCGGATATCAATTGGCGGCAGGGGCAACGGTGGTCCTTGTTTCTCTGACATTGGTTATTCTTCCTTGTGCGTGATTAATCGATGCTGCCGAATAATGCTACGCCAGGAATGTTTGGGACGGGTCTGAGGTGGTTGTGAGCTATTACATATAAAATTGAAAGGGGTTTCGCGGTATTAGATGCGCAAGCAGGAAACTCCCGCGCATTAAAAGAAATTTCTTATGCAGTTATAGGAAGTATTTTGTAGGACGTGTTTTCAACTATAAGGTTGGACGGTACCGCAAAAACCGCCACCCATAAAAAGGTTCTTTACTCAAGCTTGGGAAACATAAAAAACAAGAACGCCGATCCGTTGAGATCGTTTATATCCCGGTAGGAGCGAGCATGCTCGCGATGGTCGTCAACGATGACGCTGGAAGTCTGACACCCAGCGGCGTCTTTGAATTCATCGCGAGCATGCTCGCTCCTACAGGGGAAAAAAGCCCGAAAATAAAAAAGGCCGCTGCAAACGCAGCGGCCAAAGAAGACGTTGGATCCAGGAGCTACAAATCAACGTCGATGTACACGGGGTGATGACTCGATACGTTCAAATCATCTGAAGTCTGTCGCGAACGGCGGGAGGGGAACACCTTCCGTTGCTTCGCGCTTTGCGGCTGTTGTCCCCAAAGCGCAGGGCAAGGATAAGTCTTTGCCGGCAAGGGAAAAATAGCGATCAGGGAGATGCACCGTTACCGCTGGCGCAACAGTCCTGCCTGGCAGCAGCCTAGACCATATTTCCAATTGATGCCGCCACATCCAGTGCATCTATGCCCCCGCCTGATCCCCCGTGCCATGCAACCAGTCATCCTTTCGAGCGACACCACGAATACCTCCTTGGTGCGCTTATCGCTCCCGGCGTGCGGCATTAGGGTGTGGCCTTCTGTCACTCACCGGGGAAGACGCATGACAAAAACAACAATGCGCGCCATCTTCACTCCGCAGGCGCTGGCCGCTGCGGTGGCCTTGGGGTGCTGTGCCCAGGCGCAGGCTCTGTCATTCAACATTGGCGAAATCGAGGGCACGTTCGACTCTTCGCTGTCGGTCGGTGCGAGCTGGGGCATGCGCGATGCCGATGATGCCCTGGTCGGTATCGTCAACGGTGGCAGCGGGCAGGCGTCGACCGGTGACGACGGGCGACAGAATTTCAAGAAGGGTGAAACCTTCTCGAAGATCTTCAAGGGCATTCACGACCTCGAACTTAAATACGGCGACACCGGCGTGTTCGTCCGGGGTAAGTACTGGTACGACTTCGAATTGAAGGACGAAGACCGGCCGTTCAAGCCGATCAGCGATCACAATCGTAAGGAAGGTTCCAAATCGTCCGGTGGGCAAATCCTCGATGCCTTCGTCTATCACAACTACTCCATCGCCGACTTGCCAGGAACGGTGCGCGCCGGTAAGCAGGTGGTCAGTTGGGGCGAAAGCACCTTCATCGGCAACTCGATCAACAGCATCAACCCGGTCGACGTGTCCGCTTTTCGCCGTCCCGGTGCCGAGATCAAGGAGGGCCTGATTCCGGTCAACATGCTGTTCGCCTCCCAAGGCCTGACCGACAAGTTGACGGTGGAAGGCTTCTATCAACTGGAGTGGGACCAGACCGTCGTCGATAACTGCGGCACCTTCTTCGGCGTCGACGTGGTGGCCGATGGTTGCAACAAGGGCTACACCGTGGCCAGCCCGGCGATTGCGCCATTGCAGCCGATTGCCGCCGCCTTTGGCCAGGGCTTCGAGGTTACCCGCGAAGGGGTGGTCGTTCCTCGCGGCCAAGACCGCGATGCCCGGGATTCCGGGCAGTGGGGCACGGCGTTGCGCTGGCTGGGGGACGACACCGAGTACGGTCTGTACTTCATGAACTATCACAGTCGCACGCCCAACGTCGGTACCACCACGGCTGGCCTGTCCACCCTGGCGAGCATTCCGGCAATTGTCGCGACCGCCAACCGTATCGCTCCCGGTAGCGGTTCGGGCCTGGCGCAAAGCGTGATGCTCGGTCGCGGCCAGTATTACCTTGAGTACCCAGAAGACATTCGCCTGTATGGCGCGAGTTTTTCCACCACCTTGCCCACTGGTACGGCGTGGACCGGCGAGATCAGCTATCGCCCCAACGCGCCGGTGCAGGTCAACACCAACGACCTGACCCTGGCGATGCTCAACCCTATCGCCGGTGGCGCGGCGTCACCGATTGCGACCTCGCCTGGGGCCGATAACAAGGGCTACCGACGCAAGGAAGTGACCCAGGTCCAGAGCACCCTGACGCACTTCGTCGATCAGGTCGCAGGCGCGGATCGCCTGACCCTGGTCGGTGAAGCCGCGGTGGTTCACGTCGGTGGCCTGGAGTCGCGCCGCAAGTTGCGCTACGGCCGCGACTCGGTGTACGGGCAATACGGTTTTGGCGGCGATACCGATGGTTTCGTGACCTCGACCTCCTGGGGTTATCGTGCCCGCGCCATCCTCGATTACAACAACGTCATCGCCGGGATCAATTTTCGGCCCAACCTGTCGTGGTCCCACGACGTCGCCGGCTACGGCCCCAACGGGCTGTTCAACGAAGGTGCCAAGGCCGTCAGCCTCGGCGTCGATGCGGACTACCGCAACACCTATACCGCAAGCCTCAGTTACACCGACTTTTTCGGGGGTGACTACAACGTGCTCGAAGACCGCGATTTCGTGGCGTTGAGCTTTGGCGTGAACTTCTGACCTGGCTGAAAGAGGATGAATTCGATGCGCAAGATGATTCTGCAATTGGGCTCCGCCCTGGCCTTGAGTTTGCTGGCCGTCAACGTGATGGCGGCGGTATCGGTGGAGGAAGCGAACAAGCTTGGTACCAGCCTCACACCGCTGGGCGCCGAGAAGGCCGGCAATGCCGCTGGATCGATTCCAGCGTGGACCGGCGGCATTGCTAAAAATGCGGGCGCAGTGGACAGCAAGGGCTTTTTGGCCGATCCGTTCGCCAACGAAAAGCCCTTGTTCATCATCACCGCAGCCACGGTTGACCAGTACAAGGACAAGCTGTCCGATGGCCAGGTCGCGATGTTCAAGCGCTACCCGGAGACCTACCGGATCCCGGTCTATCCGAGCCATCGCACGGCAGCGCTGCCACCGGAAGTGTATGAAGCGGCCAAACGCAGCGCACTGAATGTGACACCCACCAACGACGGCAACGGCCTGGCCAACTTCACCGGCAATCGCTACTACGCCTTTCCGATTCCGAAGAACGGGGTCGAGGTGATCTGGAACCACATCACCCGTTATCACGGCGGTAACCTGCGTCGCACCATTACCCAGGCAACGCCACAGTCCAATGGCGATTTCACGGTCATCCGCTTCAAGGACGAAGTGGCGGTGCCGTCGCTGCTGGGTGACCTCAAGCCAGGCAGCGATGAAAACGTCCTCAACTATTTCAAGCAGGAAGTCACCGCGCCGGCCCGTCTGGCGGGCAACGTGCTGCTGGTTCACGAAACCCTTGACCAGGTCCAGGAACCCCGTAAGGCCTGGATCTACAACGCAGGTCAGCGCCGTGTTCGACGGGCGCCGCAAGTGGCCTACGACGGTGTGGGCACCTCTTCCGACGGTTTGCGCACCACCGACAACTTCGACATGTTTTCCGGCGCGCCGGATCGCTATGACTGGAAACTGATCGGCAAGAAAGAGATGTACATACCCTACAACAGCTACAAACTTGACTCGCCCGACCTCAAGTACACGGATGTGATCAAGGCCGGGCACATCAATCAGGACCTCACCCGTTATGAGTTGCATCGGGTCTGGGAGGTCGTCGCCACGGTCAAGCCCAATGAGCGGCACGTGTACGCCAAGCGTCACATGTACATCGACGAAGACACCTGGCAGGTTGCCCTGGCTGACCACTACGACGGTCGTGGCCAGCTCTGGCGAGTGGCAGAAGGGCACGCGCAGTTCTACTACGATCATCAGGTCCCGGCCTACACGGTCGAAGCGCTGTACGACCTGATCGCCGGTCGCTACATAGCCTTGGGGATGAAGAATGAGGAGAAACGCAGTTTCGAATTCAACATTGCTGCAAAAGCTGGGGACTACACGCCAGCGGCGCTACGGAGCACAGGTGTGAGGTAGATTTCCTACAGCTGTTACACAAAAAGGTGACCTTTTGGTCACCTTTTTTATAGGGCTTGATCAGTGTGTTGAATACTTCTTCAACAAGCGCTCAACAGAGGACTAGGGTGGCGCCACAAAAATAAAAAAGGCGCACCACTATGACTGCCATGACGACGTGTCTGGACCGTCCTGGACTCCTGCCCCGATTGTCTCCCCATCACTTGTATCGCGCGCGCCTGGTTGAACCGTTGCTGGCCTCGACGGCGCGGGTGAAATTGCTCTGTGCACCGCCCGGCAGTGGCAAGAGTGCACTGCTCGCAGAATGCATGTTGAGCGCGCCGGCAACCTGTGAGGTGCGCTGGCTGCCCTTGGCGGGTGAGGCGATCAGTGTGGGTGGCTTTTGCCAGCGCCTGGCGCGAACGCTGGGACTGAAAACCTCGGATGAGTCCGAATTGTTGGAATATCTGGCTCGATTACCGACAGCCACCTGGTTGTTTATCGATGACTATTGCCGTGTCCCTGACCCGGAACTGGACCTGTTGCTCGACCGGTTGTTGGCCAGCAGCAGCCCGATGGTCACCTGGTGGCTGAGTGGGCGGCGGCGTCCGCAGTGCAACTGGCCACGGTTACTGCTCGATGATGAATTGTACGATGGCGATCGCGCTGCGCTGGCGTTCAATCAAGGGGAAATCGAAAAGCTGTTGCATCACCTGGAACCGGCCCAGGCCGCGAAAGGTGCCGAGAGGATTTTGCGTCACAGCGGTGGCTGGTGCGCCGGGGTGCGGATCGCGCTGCTGCAAAAATGCGACTGGACGCGTCACGACACCCTCTGCGGTCGACCGGACACCCTGCACGACTACCTCGAGCATGAGCTCTTCGCCAACCTGACACCGGAACTTGCCGAGGCTTGGCGGGTGCTGGCACTGTTGCCGCGATTCAACGCCCGGCTCAGCGATCACCTGTTCGGAGCGGGCGAGGGCGCGCAATACTTGAGTGTGTTGCAGGCGCTGGGCTGTTTCATCGAACCCTGGCAAGACTCGACAGACTGGTTGCAGGTTTTCGCCCCCCTGGCCCTGTTGATGCGCGATGAGCCATGGCCAGCCGCGCGCTTCTGGCATCGTCGTGCCTGTCAGTGGTTCGTCGCTGAACAGGACTGGAAGGCCGCGTTCGAACAGGCTTTGCTGGCGCAAGAATTCGAGGTTGCGGTCAGCCTGTTGCAGCATTTCAGTTTCGAGCAGTTGTTCGAAGAACAGACCGTGGTACTGCTGCTGCGTTTGCACGAGCAACGCGGTGATGAACTGCTGTTCGGCTCGCCGCAACTGGTCGGCCTGATCACCGCGGCCCTGTTGTTTGCCGGGCGTTTCGAGCAGGCGGCCGAATGCATCGAACAGTTGTCACGCTTCACGCCCCAGCCGTCGGCAACCCTGCAAAGGCAATTGATCGCCCGTTGGCAGGCTCAACAGGGTTGGCTCCTGCATTTGCTGGGGCGCATGGAAGCGTCACGGGCACACTTTCTCGAGGCGCTGGGCGAGCTCGACCTGGAGTGCTGGCCTGCTCGGCTGATGTGCCTGTCCGGCTTGACGCAACAGGCCTTGCTGCGGGGCGAACTCGACGTCGCACAGGCGCTCAACCGCGAGGCGTTGTGCCTGGCCCGGGCGCAAGGTTCACTGGTATTCGAAGGGTTGCTGGAACTCGATCACGCTCAATTGCTCGAGCAGCGGGGCGCGTCCTGCAGGGCTGATGACCTGCTCGCCAACATGCACGGCCTGCTTTGCCAGCAGCATGCGAACGCCGAACCCTTGTTGGGACGGATCGCCCTGCGTCGTGGCCGATTGAACTTGAGTCTGGGCCGGGCGCAACAAGCTGCCACTTACTTCGAGAGCGGCCTGCAGATCTGTCTGCGCAGCCAGGACAAACGAGCGCTTTATGGTTTTCTGGGGTTGGCGCAACTGGCGGCCAATCGCCTGGATTACGCTCAGGCTTTCGACCTGCTGCGTGACGCCGAGCGGATGATGCAGCAACGGCGGATTCCCGAAACGGTGTATCGCAGTGCCTTGCTGCACACCAGTATCCAATTCTGGTTGCAACAAGGGCGATCGGAACTGGCTCATGAGGCCCTGATACGGGTGCTGCGTCACTATCGCGGGCCTTGTGCACGCCAGGCTCCACCGGCAACGCTGGAGCTGGTTGACAGCCTGGAGTATCTGCTGGTCCTGGCCGAGGTTTACCTGGGGCGGGCACAAGCGCCTCTGGAGCGGCTTGAAGCCCAACTGCAACGGGTCAGTCAGCGGGGAATGGTGGCACTGCAAGCGCAATTGCACCTTGCCGTGGCTGAAGTCGCCTGGCTCAAGGGCGATCCGGACGCTGCCCGGCAATCGCTGGCGCAAGGATTGGCATTGGTTGAACGGTGCAACCTGCAACAGGCCTTGTGCGATTTGCAGTTGCGCCAGCCGCTACTGCCGCAAGCCATTGGGTTGACCGGGTTAGGCGATGATCACCAGGCGCCGGGTGCACCGCAAAACCGTTTGAGCCAACGGGAAATACAGGTGCTGCGGTTAGTGGCGCAGGGCAACTCCAATCAACAGATTGCTGATCTGTTGTTCATTTCCTTGCACACGGTCAAGACCCATGCGCGACGTATCAATGGGAAGTTGGGTGTGGAGCGCAGGACGCAAGCCGTGGCCAAGGCGAAAGTATTGGGTATTGTTACTTGATGTACGAATTCTAAGGCGTTTTGTTTGTTCATGAATGCACACAAGTTTCGGGGTGTGCTTCCATGGCTGTAGTGTTTATATGTCTGGAATCGCCCCGATAGTTTCAGTTTCTCAGTTTAATTTTTATACAAGTTAATAGGGGCGCAATAACGACCAACATAATAATTTATGCAAAAAGGACAGTGCATGGAAATTAATGGATTAACCAATGAGTCCGCGTACAAGCTTCAAGAAGAAGTTTTACGCCCCTCCAGGAAAACACCACAGCTGCCGGATTGGCTGCAACGTGCAAGTGAGGAGGATCGCCAGTACTACTTTGATGCTGAGCAGTCCCTGACTGAAAGCGAACAGGCGCTGGATGCACTGCTTGGAGAAGTTAAGTCGCTGAAGGCGTTCGCCAGGTTTCAAGCGCGGGAAGTTGTTCGACTACTCAGCGGTGAAGTGGTGGACCCGGACCATATTTTCGTCCGCACTCACTATACTTTCTTCGTCGGCGAGCAAAAGGTTGTGCAGAGCAATCGCTTGACGCTTCCCGAATTCATGCTCAACGATTTGTACGGCTCCACCACCATTGCGCTGGAGATCAAACTGGAAGGGGACGCGCTGCCGTCCGGCGTGACCGCAGACGATATTCTGGAGGTGATGGTCGGCGCGAGCATGCGCAAATTCCATGCGGAAAAATTCGAAAAGAAGTACACGGACGAAGCGGTGCTTCAAGCGCAACAAATTCTGTTGAGTAGTCGTATAGGTCTGAGTTCATTCAGCGCGAAGCTGCAGGGCCATATCAGTGACGAGAGCCTGCAGATCGTCGCTATCTCCTCGCAAGGTGATGAGCGTTGTTCCATGGGAGCGCTCTCGTTCGGTGATGCGAAAGGCGCTTTCGAGGGGATGATTGTCTGCTGCGGGCCGCAGGGCGAAGAAGGGCTTTGTGTGCTGTATGCACCGCAGGCTCCGGGTGGCAGGAGCTGGTATGAGTTCGCGAGCTTCAGGCAGTTGAATTTCCATTTGTTCGATTGGACCGCAAAACCCGAAGGGCGCAGTTATCTGAGCCGCCAGGCATTGGCCAGTGAACGCGCCAGCCTGGACGCGTACATGAGACGTCTCCAGGACCTGCCGAGCCAGTGGTGCGGTATTCAGCGCAGCCCTTGGCCAAACAGCGCAGAGGGTGCATTGCGCCAGGCGGTTATGCTGCATGTCGATTGGTTGCGCGGGGAAATGCAAGCGGTCGTTCCTGCCGGGTATCGCTCGGCCACCGCCGCCCAGCGACAATGTTTTGCGCGGTTGAACATTGAGCTCAAGGGTTTAACCAAACTTGCAGGCCGCGAGGCAGCGTTGATCAGTTACGAGGACTTCGCCTGCAAGCTGATCAAGAAGCGTGCAGAGGAAGTCCTGGCGCAACACGGCGAAACCGTCGACATAGATCCTGACCTGATTGTGGTGAGGCTTGATGATTCCAAAGAGATGACCTTGTCCCGGATGATCATCGATGAACATCACATTACCGAAGAAAGTGGTCCGACTCATAACCGCGGAATTTACCCGTCCATTCGTCTATCACCCGGCCATCCACCCGTTTCCGATCTGCTGATCAAATATGTGCCAGGCTGGTCAAGAACGTTGCGCCCAGGTGAGCAGTATCTCGCCATGTTAAAGGCCGATTACCTGGACCAGGATGCCCCGGACTATGCCTTGAAACGTGACGTCTACGTCGATCTGCGGCGCCATGAAATGCATCGTTCAGCGTTGGAAGCGCTGTTCTGTGGTCATATTGAACGCAAGCAATATGAGCAGATTGAACAGCTCATTGAGCAGTCGCGCGAAGTGGAACCTGATCCAATCTCGCATGTTGAAGATCCCGAGTCTCCTCAACGCGAGGGTCTCTACAGGTTTTATCTTCAGAACTGCCGGGTTGACGGCATTTATGTGTTCCGCCTCATGCGCAATGGCGCTGCGGATGATTTGCTGTATACCCCACATGCGCCGGATTGCCGATCGTTCAGACCCTTGGCCGAGTTTGCCAGATCGGTGAAAACGGCAGAACTTGGCAGTTATTACAGCAAGCGAGTCAAGTTCACGCAGCAGAAAGTTGTCAGTGCATACCTTGAGAAAGTGAAGCTGCGTAGTATCGAGGACATCCCTCATTTGCAGTCCGATAGCCGAGTCCGAGATTTCTCCCGTTGCTACACCGATGCAATGGCTCAGATCGTTGACGACGTGGATGCCAAGACCACCAGTCTTGGGGAGATTGTCAGCAAGCTGATCTACGATAATGCAATCGTGGCAGTCACCGTTTTTAGCCTCCCTTTCGCACCTATCGGACTCGCCTTGAGTGCTGTGGTGATGACCAACGCGGTGTTTGAGGGGGCGAAGGCGTACATGGAAGGGGACCACGAGAAGATGTTCTCGAGTTACCTCGATTGCCTGTTGGAGCTGGCTACGATGCGCATCGGAAAGCTAGGTTTTTCAATGGCGCAGAAGGCCATTGCCAAGCAGGTCGGCAATGTTAATACCTGCATGGGCGTAATCTCTGCGTGCACCGGCAAAACGGTGGACCTGGCCGTCGTCAGCGAACTGATAAAGCAGTCGCTCGCCGAGCCTGACTCCAGCGAGCAAACGATTTTGATGTAATCCGGCTAGCCGGTGATCGTGGGCGGTTCATAGCCCATCCGCCAACTTACGGCCCGTGTCGCCGCCAGCAAGCGCTGCGCCGCCGGGCCGTTTTCGTCGGCATGAAACAACGAGGTCGGGCCGACAATGGTAATGACTGCCACCACATGCCCGGCGGCGTTGAACACCGGTGCCGACAATGCATCGACACCAGGCATCAGTAAACCGTGCACGTGATGCAAGCCGCGGCCGCGGATCTGCCCACATAGCGTTTCATAGACTTGATCATCGCTGAGGGCGTGAGCGCCGGCCGACAGCAGTTCCTGCTCACGCAACTCCACGGTTTCACGCTTGGGCAGGTACGCGCCAAACACCAGGCCCGTGGAGGAGCTGAGCAAGGGCAACACCGACCCCAACTGTGTCACCACCGTCACCGCCCGCACCGCCGGTTCGATGTGCACCACGGTCGCTCCCTGATTGCCCCACACCGCCACGAAACAGGTTTCGTTCAAGTCGTCGCGCAACTCGGCCAACGGTAGGGCGGCGACTTTCAGCACGTCCATACTGTTGAGTGCCGCCAATCCGACGCGCAAGGCTTCACGGCCCAGGCCGTAATGATTGGTCGCCGCATTCTGTTCGGCAAAGCCACTGGCGATCAACGCCTGTAGGTAGCGGTGAACCTTGCTCGCTGGCATTTGCACGTGCTCGGCCAGGCGCGAGAGTGAAGTCGAGGGCGACAACTCGGCCAAGGCCTTGAGGATGTCAGTACCCACCTCGGCCGAGCGGACTTTCTGTTTACCGTTGCTGTCAGGCTTTTCCATGGAGGCGTTGTGATCCCGGGACGAATGGGCGTCTTTATAGCTTGACGGTCAATCCCAATCAAATTACGTTAAGCGTAATTGAATTACGATAAAAATAACCCCGACGTGCCACGAACTCTGCAACAGAGCGACCGGCCACTGTCGACTCCCTGTTCAGGAGGCTCCATGAACTCCGATTCAACGACGCCAGCGCTGGCCTATCAGTCAGGCTTCGGCAACGAATTTTGCAGTGAGGCATTGCCTGGGGCACTTCCCGTTGGCCAGAACTCCCCGCAAAAAGCGCCTTACGGCCTCTACACCGAACTGTTCTCCGGCACTGCGTTCACGATGGCACGCAGCGAAGCACGGCGGACGTGGATGTACCGGATTCAGCCTTCGGCCAATCACCCGGCATTTATCAAGCTCGATCGGCAATTGGCCGGCGGCCCATTGGGTGAAGTGACCCCCAATCGCCTGCGCTGGAACGCGTTGGACATTCCCGCCGAGCCAACCGATTTCATCGATGGCCTGGTGAGCATGGCGGCCAACTCCAGCGCGGATAAACCGGCGGGGATCAGCATCTACCAGTACCGCGCCAACCGTTCCATGGAGCGCGTATTCTTCAATGCCGACGGCGAAATGCTGCTGGTGCCGCAACAGGGGCGTCTGCGCATCGCCACCGAACTGGGCGTACTGGAAGTAGAGCCGCTGGAAATTGCGGTATTACCTCGCGGGCTGAAATGGCGCATCGAACTACTCGACCCACAAGCGCGCGGTTACATCGCCGAGAACCACGGTGCGCCGTTGCGCCTGCCGGATCTGGGGCCGATCGGCAGCAACGGCCTGGCGAATCCGCGTGATTTCCTGACGCCGGTGGCTTGCTACGAAAACCTTCAACAGCCCACGACACTGGTGCAGAAGTTCCTCGGCCAGTTGTGGGGTTGCGAGCTCGATCACTCACCGTTGAACGTGGTCGCCTGGCACGGTAACAACGTGCCTTATAAATATGACCTGCGCCGTTTCAACACCATCGGCTCGGTCAGCTTCGACCACCCGGACCCGTCGATCTTCACGGTGCTGACCTCGCCGACCAGCGTCCACGGCTTGGCCAACCTCGATTTCGTGATCTTTCCGCCACGCTGGATGGTCGCTGAGAAAACCTTCCGTCCACCGTGGTTCCACCGCAACCTGATGAATGAATTCATGGGCCTGATCCAGGGCGAATACGACGCCAAGGCCGAAGGTTTTGTGCCCGGTGGCGCTTCTCTGCACAGCTGCATGAGCGCTCATGGGCCAGATGGTGAGACCTGCACCAAAGCGATCAACGTCGACCTGAAACCTTCGAAAATCGACAACACCATGGCCTTCATGTTCGAGACCAGCCAGGTGCTGCGCCCGAGCACGTTCGCCCTCGATTGCCCGCAACTGCAAGACAACTACGATGCCTGCTGGGCTACCTTCCCAGCCACTTTCGACCCGACCCGGAGATAACCCATGACGCAAACTTCCATTACTCGCAGCTGGGTTGCTTCGGCCAACGGCCACGAGGATTTCCCGCTGCAAAACCTGCCGCTGGGCGTGTTCAGCGTGAAGGGGGCAGCGCCCCGTAGTGGCGTGGCCATTGGCGAGCATATCTTCGATCTGGAAGCGGCACTCGATGCCGGCCTGTTCGATGGCGCTGCGAAGGCTGCGGTCGAAGCCACCCGTGGCGGTCAGTTGAATGCGTTCTTCGAATTGGGTCGCGAAGCTCGCGTAGCCTTGCGTGAGCGTTTGATCGAATTGCTCAAGGAGGGCAGCACCCTGCGCGGCAAGATCGAAGCACAGGGCGCGAAGTTGCTGACTCTGGCTGCCGATTGCCAGATGCATCTGCCAGCGAAAATCAATGATTACACCGACTTTTACGTCGGCATCGAGCACGCTCAAAACGTTGGCAAACTGTTCCGCCCGGACAACCCGTTGCTGCCCAACTACAAGTACGTGCCGATCGGCTATCACGGCCGCGCCTCGACCATCCGCCCGTCGGGCACCGACGTGCGCCGTCCCAAGGGCCAGACGCTGCCGGCCGGTCAGACTGAACCAACATTCGGCCCCTGTGCACGCCTGGACTACGAACTGGAACTGGGCATCTGGATCGGTCAGGGCAACGACATGGGCGACTCCATAGCCATTGGTGACGCCGCTGATCACATCGCCGGTTTCTGCCTGCTCAATGACTGGTCGGCACGTGACATCCAGGCTTGGGAATACCAGCCGTTGGGGCCATTCCTGTCGAAGAGCTTCATCACCAGTATTTCTCCGTGGGTCGTGACGGCCGAAGCGCTGGAGCCGTTCCGTCTTGCCCAGCCGGCACGTCCGGAAGGCGATCCACAGCCGCTGCCGTACCTGTTCGATAAACGCGATCAAGCCGCTGGCGCATTCGACATCGAACTGGAAGTCCTGCTGCTCACCGAAGCCATGCGCGAGCAGAACCTGCCGGCCCATCGCCTGACCCGGAGCAACTCGAAACACATGTATTGGACCGTGGCGCAAATGGTGGCGCATCACAGCGTCAATGGCTGCCAGTTGCAGGCCGGTGATCTGTTCGGTTCGGGCACCTTGTCCGGTCCTCAAAGCGGCCAGTTCGGCAGCCTGCTGGAGATCACCGAAGGCGGTAAGAAGCCGATCGAACTGGCCTCGGGCGAAGTGCGTAAATTCCTCGAGGACGGCGACGAAATCATCTTGCGTGGCCGTTGCAGCCGCGAAGGGTTTGCCTCCATCGGCTTCGGTGAATGCCGCGGCAAAGTGTTGCCGGCTCGCTAAGGGGATCGGTTCATGGAACTCTATACCTACTACCGCTCAACGTCGTCCTATCGGGTGCGTATCGCGTTGGCGCTCAAGGGCCTGGATTACCAGGCGCTGCCAATCAACCTGATTGCGCCACCGGGTGGAGAGCATCGCCAGCCAGCGTACCTGGGCATCAATCCGCAAGGCCGCGTGCCGGCATTGCGCACCGACGAAGGCGAGCTGCTGATTCAGTCACCGGCGATCATCGAGTACCTGGAGGAGCGTTATCCACAGGTACCGCTGCTGTCCAAGGATCTCGTTGCCCGCGCCCATGAGCGTGGCGTGGCGGCGCTGATCGGCTGCGATGTACATCCGCTGCACAATGTCAGCGTGCTCAATCGGCTGCGCCAGTTGGGCTTTGATGAACCGCAGGTTCTTGAGTGGATTGCGCACTGGATCAACCAGGGGCTGGCGACCGTGGAGCAGCTGATTGGTGATGAGGGTTACTGCTTTGGTTCGCAGCCCGGGTTGGCGGATGTGTACTTGATTCCACAGTTGTATGCCGCCGAACGCTTCAACATTTCCCTTGAGGCTTATCCGCGAATCCGCCGGGTAGCGACGCTGGTCGCCAGCCACCCGGCGTTCATCAAGGCGCATCCAGCTAACCAGCCTGACACGCCTTGATTTGCATATACCCGTAGGAGCGAGGCTTGCCCGCGAAGAACGATAACGCGGTGCTGTAGGGTTCAGTGGACGATGGAATTAGGAGGCAAATGCCCAAGTCGCTCGGTCAGGCGAATCCGCTGGATCGGATCGTCGCTGAGCAGCAATGCATGTTCCAGGTCGAAGCGCTCGGCATTCGGGCAGTCCAGCCGTTGGTACAGGCTGGCCCGGGCCAAGTAGTCGGAGGCGCTGGCGTTGCCCAGTTCCAGTACGCGTTCGGCGTCGATCAACGCGCCAATGTAATCGTCGTGGGAAAGATGTAGCTGGCGCAGGTTGCGTGACAGGCGTTGAAGCATTTGCGCGGGTGTGGCCGTGACCAGTTGCTCAGCGTTGAGTTGCATGTTCGGGCCATACTGGCGATGCAGCAGCTCCCGGCAATCGTTGGGATAAAGGCGCCGGCCGCCACAGGGGTCGAGCAGATGATCGGCACCTGGCACCCGCAGCAGGAAATGCCCCGGGAAATTGACGCCGACCAGCGGAATCTCCAGGCCTCTGGCCAGTTCCAGGGCTATCATCGCCAAGGCTAATGGCTGCCCGCGGCGACGCACCAGGACCTTATCGAGCAATGCCACTTGCGGCCGCAAGGGGGCGAAGTCATCCTGGGCGAACCCCAATTCGACCATGCGCCTGAGCAACGGTTGCGCCAACTCGCTCACGGGTAACATCGGCAAGCCGCTACTGACCCGCAGTTGCAGCTCCTTGAAGTGCGCCAACACTGCCTCGGGGTTAACCTGCTTGTCATGTTCGACGGCGATCCACAGCGCCGCCTCGAACAGCGCAGGCGGTGATCGTTGCAGGCAGGCGAAAAAAGATTGGCGCGGCGTCATGAAAATCTCCGGGCTATGCCTCGTTTTAGACCGGTCTTTGCCATTCGTCCAGTACCGCACAGGGGCTAGTTTCGGTTATTTCCTAAAGCTTGCATGGCGCTTTTGCTTATTCCGGTGCGCTTCTGCAATTTTTGTGCACAAGCCTATACTGGCGACTACAAGAAGTGATTCGGGAGCCTTACGATGTTCGCTCTCATGCAAAGCACTCGCCTTGAATCGCTGCATCTGAGCGTCGACCCGGCCACCGGGTTGAAGGCGGTGATTGCCATTCATAACAGCCGTTTGGGGCCTGCTCTGGGCGGTTGCCGTTACCTTGCCTATCCCAGCGACGAGTCTGCAGTCGAGGATGCGGTGCGCCTTGCCCAAGGCATGAGTTACAAGGCGGCCTTGGCCGGCCTGGCCCAGGGCGGCGGCGTGGCGGTGATCATTCGCCCCGTTCACGTGGCCAATCGCGCTGCACTGTTTGAAGCGTTCGGGCGTTGTATCAATCAACTCGACGGGCGCTACATTACCGCCATCGACAGTGGCACCTCGGTGGCGGACATGGATTGCATTGCCCAACAGACCCAACACGTCACCAGCACCACATCGGCCGGCGACCCCGCGCCTCACGCGGCGATGGGCGTGTTTACCGGCATCCGCGCCACGGCGATGGCCCGGTTGGGCAGCGATAACCTCGAAGGCCTACGCGTCGCCATCCAAGGCCTGGGCAACGTTGGATTTGCCCTGGCAGAGCAGCTGCACGCCGCCGGCGCCGAGCTGCTGGTCAGCGACATCGACCACGGCAAGGTACAACTGGCGATGGAGCAACTTGGCGCGCACCCGATAGCCAACGACGCATTGCTAAGCACACCTTGCGACATTCTCGCGCCGTGCGGTCTGGGCGGGGTGCTGAACAGCCACAGCGTGACGCAACTACGCTGCTCGGCAGTGGCCGGTTCGGCGAACAATCAACTGACCCATCTGGACGTCGCCGACCAGCTGGAAAGGCGGGGCATCCTGTATGCGCCCGACTACGTGATCAATGCCGGCGGATTGATCTATGTTTCGCTCAAGCATCGTGGCGAAGACTTGGGGACCATCACCGCGCACCTGTCGAAAATCAGCTCGCGGCTCACCGAAGTCTTCGCCCACGCCCAGGCGGAAAAACGCTCTCCGGCTCGCGTGGCAGACGAGTTGGCGGAGAAGGTGCTGTATCGATAAAAAATCAAAAGATCGCAGCCTGCGGCAGCTCCTACGGGGGCTGCTTACTTCGGGGTTTTCGCGGCTTTGGCAGGCTTCGTCGGGGCCACCGGCTCAGCGATTGCCTCTTCAACGGGTATTGCCTCTTTAACCGACTCTACGACCTGCGCTGGCGCTGTGAGCAGTTCGGACAAGGCGTCCGGCTGGCTCTTGAACGCCTTGGCGAACACGTCGCGGTTTTTCGCCATGTAGATCCCGACTTCTTCCACTTGCTGTTCGGTCAAGGACGGAACAGCTTTTTGCAATACGTCAGCCAGCAACTCCGCCAGCTCGAGCATTTTGTCATGACGGTCAGCTTCGGCTTTATCCATGAACAAGCGCTCCAGATCTCGGCTGCTGCGGTATACCACTTCGACGGCCATTCACCACCTCACATGCCTTCAAATTATTAGTCTGACTCGACTACTGTATCTATATACAGCAAAGGATAAGCGAATCTCTCGGATTTGGGTAGTGGCTTTTTAATGTAGGCCGGTTTCGGGATTTGTCAGGCGTCGGGTTTTGGTAGCTGGGTAAAGATAGCTGCGACCAAACGTCACGGAGCGCAATCCAAGGCGTCTCGCCATCATGGACGTGGCCTTGTTTCTGCATGCAGAACAACCGTCACGTCCAACCTGCATTATCCGGTCGAGTCGACCTAAGGAAGCATCATCGTGAAAATCAACTGGGCCGAAAAGCTGCGGCAGAACGTGCATGAACTGGCCGAGTCACTGGGCAACCTGTTCGTCGAAACTTTCCACTACCTGGCGCTGTTTGCCATTGGTGCGGTGACCGCGTGGGCTGCGGTGATGGAGTTTCTCGGGATGCTCGAGCAGGGGCATATCAAGATCGACGACATCCTGCTGCTGTTCATCTACCTGGAACTGGGGGCGATGGTCGGGATTTACTTCAAGACCAACCACATGCCGGTACGTTTCCTGATCTACGTGGCGATCACGGCGCTCACGCGGCTGCTGATTTCCAACGTGTCCCATCACAATCCACCCGACTTGGGGATCATCTACCTGTGCGGCGGGATCCTGTTGCTGGCGTTTGCGATCCTGGTAGTGCGCTACGCCTCCTCGCAATTTCCTTCGGTGAAGATCGAGCATCCGCACCGTAAGACAGGTGCGGGCTCGGGTGAACATCCGGAAGTGGAGAAGGGCGAGCTTTAAAGCCTGATGGCCGGGCGCGGGCGGTTTTTTATCGAGGGTGGCGGCAGGCTGTGCGTGCCGCCATCGGTCATGGCTTCGAGGATGGCCACCGCGCTGTGCCCCTGTTCGATGGCGATGCCGAACTGGATGCTTTGCACCAGGCGCTTGAGCCGTTGTGGATCGTTGCGTTGTTCGGCACTGATCATGCGCTTTGCGACTACTCGGCCATTGTTGGACAGGGTCAGCATGATGCTGCCATCAAGACCCTGAATGCTCAGGTTGATCTGATAGTCCGCTGCAAAAGCATCGGTAATGAGCTGGAAAGGGTTGTCCATGATGCGTCACCGCTTGATTGAACGTGCAGTTGTTGACCGGCCGTGATCGGGTTGGTTCGCAACGCCGGACCATCGGCCATTCTCTCGTCAATATCGCCATCAATGTTCCAAACGGGATGTAGCAAAGGGCATGCCGGACAAGAAGCACGAATTGTAGGAGCGAGCATGCTCGCGATGCAGGTCAACGATGACGCGGGATATCTGGCGCCACGCGGCGCTCTCAGGTTTTTCGCGAGCAGGCTCGCTCCTACAGGGGGCTGCCCGTTTCAGGGCAATTTGCGCCTGCATGCCACCAAACCGGTCAGCACTCTACCCAGTTCACCGCCAGACCGCCTCGGGATGTCTCCTTGTATTTGTCGTGCATGTCGGCGCCCGTGTCGCGCATGGTGCGGATCACCCGGTCCAGGGAGATGAAGTGCTTGCCGTCGCCACGCAGGGCCATTTGCGTGGCGTTGATCGCCTTTACGGCAGCAATTGCGTTGCGCTCGATACATGGCACTTGCACCAGCCCGCCGACCGGGTCACAGGTCAGTCCGAGGTTGTGTTCAAGGCCGATTTCGGCGGCGTTTTCCAATTGCTCCGGCGTGGCGCCGAGGACTTCTGCCAGGCCGGCGGCGGCCATGGCGCAGGCAGAGCCGACCTCGCCCTGACAACCGACTTCGGCACCAGAGATCGAGGCGTTTTTCTTGCACAGGATGCCGACGGCGGCGGCACCCAAAAAGAACGCCACGACGTCATCGTCCGACGCATCGGGGTTGAATTTCATGTAGTAGTGCAGCACCGCCGGAATAATCCCCGCTGCACCGTTGGTCGGTGCTGTCACCATGCGACCGCCGGCAGCGTTTTCTTCGTTCACGGCGAGGGCGAAAAGGTTCACCCATTCCATGGCCGACAGGGTCGAAGTGATGACGTTCGGCTTGCCGATTTCCAACAGGCTG
This sequence comes from Pseudomonas sp. EB271-G4-1, assembly GCF_058791355.1. Lineage (NCBI taxonomy): Bacteria > Pseudomonadati > Pseudomonadota > Gammaproteobacteria > Pseudomonadales > Pseudomonadaceae > Pseudomonas > Pseudomonas sp. EB271-G4-1. The sequence continues at coordinate 25,229 of NZ_JBYTEO010000029.1, read as the reverse complement.
CGGTGCAATTTCGCCGCACGTCGCGGCACGTTCAGGCCACCGGGGAGGATGCCTTCGTGCTCCAGCCCCTGCTCGACGCACTCGCGCATCACCGACCAGATATGCAGCAAGCCCTGGCGTATTTCTTCGTCACTGCGCCAGGCCCGTTCGTTGGCCATCATCAGCTCGCTGACACGCAGACCGTGCTGGTTGCAGAGCTTGAGCAGCTCGACGGCACTGGAAAAGTCGTAGGGCAAAACCACGTCTCGGGCAGGTGATAGCCCGGACTCGGCTTCTGCCGCCTCAATGATGAACCCACCACCGACCGAGTAGTACGTCTGTTCGAACAGTTCGCCGGTTTCGCCGAAGGCAGTCAGGGACATGGCGTTGGGGTGGTAGGGCAAACTCTCGTCGAGCAGCAGCAGATCGCGCGACCAGTTGAACGCAATGCTCACCTGGCCTGCCAGCAACAACTCGCCGGTCTCACGCAGGGTATGGATCCGGCTGTCGATGGTGGAGGGATCGATACGGTCTGGCCATTCGCCCATCAAGCCCATGACGCAAGCTCGGTCGGTGGCATGACCGACACCGGTCGCCGACAGGGAGCCGTACAAGCGGATTTCCACCCGCCGTACGTCAGTCACTGAACCCTGGTCCACCAGCGCCTGGGCGAAGGTCGCGGCAGCACGCATGGGGCCGACCGTGTGGGAGCTGGATGGACCGATGCCGACTTTGAAGAGATCGAAAACACTGATAGCCATGCTAAAGCCTATTCCTGCAATGGAAGATGAATCGCTGCCATTTTTGTAGGACAAGCGCACTTTCAGCGATACTGCCTCTCTCAGTCCTACGTGACCAACGAAACTTCCTAAGACAGCCTTTAGCAGGACTAAACCATGAGCCGCCAATTACACGCCCAGACTTACGTCTGGCTACAGGTGTTTTCCTGTGCCGCGCGGCACTTGTCGTTCACCCGTTGCGCCGAAGAGCTGCACATCACTCCGGGGGCGGTCAGCCAGCAGATCCGACACCTGGAAGAGCGCCTTGGTTTTCGACTGTTTCACCGGCGTGCCCGGGGCGTGGAACTGAGCGCCGAAGGCCAGCGACTGGCCATTACGGTCAACGAGGCCTACGGCAGCATCGATGCCGAATTGCGCCGGCTGGACGCGGGGATGATCAGCGGCACACTGCGGGTGCGTTCGATTCCTTCTTTCCTGAGCAAATGGCTGACGCCGCGCCTGCCACGCTTGCAGCAGCGCTTCCCGGACATCCAGCTACGCCTGGTCGCCGAAGACAGCAGCGTGCCGTTGCACGAAGGCGATTTCGACCTGGCCATCGACCTGAATGACGGCAGCTACCCCGGATTGTTATCCACAGCCTTGCTCGATGAGCAGATTTTCCCGGTGTGTGCCCCGGGCCTGTTACGCGGGCGTCCGCCGTTGCATGGCCCGGCGGACCTGCTGCATTTTCCGTTGCTGCATGACATTACTGCCTGGCGCGGCAGCTACGAATACGCGGAATGGGAGTTCTATCTCGATGCCATCGGCTTTGAAGGTGCCGATGTGCGGCGCGGGCATACCTTCAATCGCAATCACCTGACCATCGAAGCGGCCATCGCCGGGATGGGCGTGGCGATTGCACGGCGTACGCTGCTCAATGACGAGCTGGAGCGGGGCGCATTGATCGTACCGTTCGGCCTGGCGGTGCCCAATCACAAGCGCTACATGGTGCTCTACGCGCCGGGGGCGCTGAGCCATCCGGGCGTGCGGGCGGTACATGACTGGCTGGTGGAGGAGGCGGCGATTTTTCGCGGCCTGCACCCGCTGGGGGAGCGGCAGATGTGAGCAATTATTTCGTAAGAGAGGGGCGACCCAACTCCCGACCTTAACAGCGCTTTTGCCGGTTGTCCGGCTTTTTTTGCGATTAGATATTTATCTTTTTTTAGGGGTTGAATTGTTCATCGTACAGACCGATTGTGTAAGTAAGAGGTCACGGTGATGACGCCCAAGGGCTTAGCTGACCGGCCTCTCGCGAGCTAGCTGAAATAAGGGATGAACTATGCAAATCCAAGTCAATAGCGATAACCATATTCAAAGCAGCATCCGACTGGAGGAGTGGGTACGAACCACCATTGAGAGCACGCTCGAACGTTATGAGGAGGACCTGACCCGCGTCGAGGTTCACCTGCGGGACGAGAATGGCGACAAGCCTGGTCCCCATGATTTGCGCTGCCAGCTGGAAGCGCGGCCAAAAGGCCACCAACCGATTTCTGTCACCCATAAAGCCGCCAGCCTGGAACTGGCGATCGACGGAGCTGCCGAGAAACTCGAACACGCCCTTGAACACCTGTTCGGCAAACTGCGCGGCAAACCACGCGCTGCCGTGGTGCCCTTCGAGCGCAGGCCTCACGCCGACAAGCTGCTGGAAGAAGAGTTTCTTGAAAACGAACAGGCTGCGCAAAACGCTTGATGCCTGATTGACCCTCCCAATGAAAACGGGCCTGCAATGCAGGCCCGTTTTGTTTTGTGGCCAAGGGATTCAGTGAACCGCCGCACTCGTCGAACTGGTCGCACTGATAGCTGCTGTCAAGATAAGTGATCTCCCTCGACAGCTTTGCTTATGAGAATATTTATCATTAGTATTGCGCCTTGCTGGGTACACACCCGGTTGTTGGCCGGCCCGATTGCCGCTATGGCGCAGTATTGAATCAATGACTACTCCCGAATCTCCCGAGATCGAGCACGGCGAACCACGCGGCGATCGTGCGCATTTTCTCCAGGTATTTCTCTCCCAGCGTTCGCAAATGGAAGCGTTGGTGAGTCGTCGCGTGGGTTGCCGGGCCACGGCGGCGGACCTGGTGCAAGACTTGTTCGTGCGGTTCTGGCGACGCCCCCTGGTACAAGTTGAAGAACTCAGCACCTATCTGTTGCGCTGCGCCGGCAACATCGCCATCGACCACTTGCGCAGCGAAGGTACGCGGGTGCGGGCCAACGAAGGTTTAATGGCCGAACCGGCGCACTGTATGGGCGGCGAGCCGCAAGCGGCGCTGGAAGCAGGCAACGATCTGCGCCACGTCGAAGCGGCGTTACGCGCGTTACCGGAACGCACGCGGCAGATCTTTTTGCTCAACCGCATCCATGGTCGCAAGTACGCCGAGATCGCCAAGGCCATGGGCCTGTCCCAGAGTGCCGTGGAAAAACATATGATGCGCGCGCTCGAGGCCTGCAAAGCCAGCCTGCGCGAATGCGAGCCGCGTATGCCAGGGAAAGCACTGTGAACAGCATCGAACGCGTCAGGCCGACGCCTGCTCAGGAACAGCAAGCGCTGGCCTGGTTAAGTCTGTTGCATGACCAGCCCAGCAGCGGTGACCAAGCCACCTTCAGTCAATGGTTGCAGGCCGACCCCGCGCATGCGCAGGCTTATGCCCGTGCGCAAGTGTTGTGGGAGTTGAGTGAAGTGCCGGCGCGCAGGCTCGCCGACGAGGACGCGCTGGCCTTGCAGGGTTACCTCAACGCCATGAATCGCTCACGTCGCAGCAGCGTTCGGCGCTGGTCGGGCGCGCTGGCCATGGCGGCTTCCCTGCTGCTGATGATCAGCCTCGGTGGCGGTTGGCAGCCGTTGCGTTGGATCGACGACCTGGGCGCCGATTATGTCTCGGCACCGGGGGAAGTCCGCACCATCACCCTGGCCGATCAATCGCAGGTCACTCTTGATGCCGACAGTGCGATTGCGGTGGATTTCAGTAAGGGGGAGCGGCGTGTGCAAGTGCGCCGCGGTGCCGGATTTTTCAGTGTGACCCATACCGGCGAGCCATTTGTGGTGGACGCCGGGAAGGGCCAGGCGCGGGTGCTCGGCACACAGTTCGAAGTGCGACTGCAACCTCGTGGGGCGCAGGTGACGGTGTTGTCTGGCCGGGTTGGCGTGAGGGCGCAAAAGAACGCGGACCAGCAGATCCTGACGGCCGGCCAGCAAGTGGCTTACGGCGAAGGCTCAGCGGGAAAACTTCATGCGGTGGACAGCGAAGCGCAACTGGCGTGGCGCCAGGGATGGCTGACTTACTACAAGGCGACGCTGGCTGATGTGGTCGAGGATTTGCGCCGTTACTACCCGGGGAGGATCGTGGTGCTCAATGATGACGTGGCACAGCGGCAGATCAGCGGCAGCTTTCCGAGCAAGGACCCGCAGGCGGTATTGAGTTCATTGCAGGGGGTGTTGGGCTTTGAGCAACACCAGGTTCTGGGACATCTGATTATTTTGCGCTGAGACGATTGGCCCCTTCGCGAGCAGGCTCGCTCCCACAGGAGAACGCATTCCAAATGTGGGAGCGAGCCTGCTCGCGAAGGGGCGAATCTAACACCACACCTCTTGGAATAATTATTTTCAACTTTCTGCTGAGGTAAAACCGAACGCCATCCGTGTAGTGACTGAAACTGCGAGTCATTCGCATCCGTCGTGGTTCTACACAGGTCATGAGTCATGAAGTCCAGGGCAATACCGGGTTCGGTCAAACAATGGTTGGGTGTGTCTGCGTTGAGCTTCGCGGCGTTGGCGCTGCTGCCGCTGAACGGGGCACTGGCCGCGTCTGCCAGCACCCCGCAAAGTGCGCTATTCAGCTTTTCGATGGTCGCCAAACCCTTGCCCCAGGCGTTGAGCGACTTCAGTCACGTCACCGGTATCAGCGTGGTCTATACCGATGAGGCGCCGTATGGCCTCAATGCCCCGGCGCTCAATGGCCAGTTGAGTGCCGAACAGGCCCTGCAGCGGTTGCTCGGCGGTTCCGGCTTGACCACGCGGCGCATCGATGGCCACACCATGGTCCTGGAACCGCTACCGACCGAGGGCGCGTTGAATCTGGGCGCTACCACCATCACCTCGGTGATGGAACCTTCCACAAGCTACCAGCCTCCGCCTACCAGCTCGGTGATGCGTTCCTCGACGCCGCTTCAGGAAATTCCCCAGACGGTCAACGTCGTCCCGGCCCAGGTCATTCGCGACCAGGCTCCGCGTAACCTGGATGACGCGCTGGCGAACGTCAGCGGTATCACCCAGGGCAACACGCTGGGCAGCACCCAGGATTCGGTGATGACCCGCGGTTTCGGCGACAACCGCAACGGCTCGATCATGCGTGACGGCATGCCGGTGGTGCAGGGGCGGGGCTTGAACGCAACGGTGGACCGGGTCGAAGTGCTCAAGGGCCCGGCCTCGCTGCTCTATGGTATCCAGGATCCCGGCGGCGTGGTCAACATGGTCAGCAAGCAGCCGGAGCTTGATCCCTACAATGCCCTGACCCTGCGTGGCTCGACTTATGGCGAGGGCAAGAACGGCAGCGGCGGCACCTTTGACAGCACGGGTGCCCTGGGTGAGTCCGGGTTGGCCTACCGTCTGGTGCTGGACCACGAAGACGAGGATTACTGGCGCAACTACGGTGTGCATCGCGAGACGCTGGTGGCGCCGTCGCTGGCCTGGTTTGGTGAAAGCACCCAGCTGACGTTCGCCTATGAACACCGGGAGTTCCTGACCCCGTTCGACCGTGGCACGGTGATCGATCCGCGGGATAATCATCCGCTGGACATCCCCCGTGATCGCCGGCTCGACGAACCGTTCAACAACATGGAAGGGCGCTCCGACCTGTATCACTTCCAGGCCGATCACGACCTCAACGACAACTGGAAAGCCCATTTCGGCTACAGCTGGAATCGTGAGACCTATGACGCCAGCCAGGTGCGTGTGACCGCCGTCGACACCAGCAATGGCACGCTCACACGCAGCATGGACGGCACGCAGAATGCTATCAGTACGGACCGTTTCACGACTGCGAGCCTCGAAGGCAAGATCGATGTCGCCGGCATGCAACATGACCTGGTGCTCGGGGTCGATGACGAGTACCGCAAGATCTACCGCGCCGACCTGATCCGTCAGAAAAGCCTGACAACCTTCAGCTACCTCGACCCGGTATACGGCCGCGAAGTCCCGGGCACCACGGTCAGCGCGGCCGACAGTGCGCAGACCGATATCCTGCGTAGCGATTCGGTGTTCTTGCAGGACTCGATCCACCTCACCGACCAATGGATCCTGGTCGCTGGCGGACGTTTCCAGGAGTACGACCAGTACGCCGGCAAAGGCGTGCCGTTCAAGGCCAACACCGACAGCAACGGGCAAAAATGGGTGCCGCGCGCCGGCCTGGTCTACCGCTATACCAATGAACTGTCGTTCTATGGCAGCTACACCGAATCGTTCAAACCCAACTCGACCATCGCGCCGTTGAGCGGCAGCAGCGCCGTGCTCGACGGCAGCATTGCGCCGGAAGAAGCCAAGTCGTGGGAAGTGGGGGCCAGGCTGGAAATGCCGGGCCGCGTAACGGGCAGCCTTGCGCTGTTCGACATCAAGAAACGCAACGTCCTGGTGGCTAACGCCGAAGGCCCGGTGACCCTCTACAGTGCGGCCGGTGAAGTGCGTTCCCGTGGCCTGGAAGTGGACTTGAGCGGCCAGCTCAGCGACCGCTGGAGCATGATCGGCAGTTATGCCTACACCGATGCCGAAGTGACGCAGGACCCGGTCTACAAAGGTAAACAGCTGCAGAACGTCGCGAAGAATAGTGGCTCACTGTCGGCGGTCTATGACTTCGGCACGATTGTCGGTGGCGATCAGCTGCGGGTTGGCGCTGGAGCACGCTATGTCGGCGAACGAGCGGGCAATGCCGTGAATGATTTCGACCTGCCGAGCTACACCGTCGCCGACGCGTTCGCCACCTATGACACCCAACTCGATGGGCAGCGGGTCAAGTTTCAACTCAACGTGAAAAACCTGTTTGACCGTACGTATTACACCTCGGCGGCGAGCCGGTTATTTGTGTCGATGGGGGATTCGCGGCAGGTGACGTTGTCGAGCACCCTGGAGTTCTGATTAGAAATCGCGTCATCGTTCAACGCTGGCAAGCCAGCTCCCACAGGGTTGTGTATGCAATCGACACCGAAAGCTGTGGGAGCTGGCTTGCCAGCGATGGCGGCCTGACAGGCAATGAATATCCCGGCATTAACGCAAAAACGCCTGCCGATATTCTCCCGGCGTTCCACCTAGCGCCTGCCTGAATCGATTGGTGAAGTGACTGGCACTGGCAAACCCGCACGCCAATGCAATCTCTCCCAACGGCTGCGAGGTGCTGCGCAGCAACTCCCGCGCCCGGCTCAAGCGCCGCGCCAGTACATACTGATGGGGCGGCAAACCGAAGCTCTCACGAAACATCCGCGCAAAGTGGTACTCGGATAATGCGCACAGAGCAGCCAACTGCCCCAGGCTGATGGCTTCAGCCAATTGACTGTCGATGAACTCCACTAGATGCCGTCGCTGATGCGCGGCCAGGCCACCCTTGAGTCGCAAGCCGGGACGTACGCTGACCTGGCTGAGCAGGGCGTGGGCGAGCATTTCATGGGCCAGGCTGCTGGTGAGCAGACGTTCTCCCGGTTCGTCCCAGTTGAGGCGGATCAAGTGCCGAAAGCGCAACGCCTGTTGTGGGTCATCCAGAAAAGTTTGCTCACGCAACTGCAGTTGCCGTGGCTCGCGATCGAGCAGGGTGACGCAGCCGAGGGCAAATTGTTCCGGGCTGAAATACAGGTGGGCCAGGCGAATGTCGCCATTGATCACCCAGCCTGACTGATGGTCGGCCGGCAGGATGCACAGCTTGTCCGGACCGCCCTTGGTGCCGGGCTGGTCGCGCCGGAAGGTCCCGGTGCCGCCAGCGATGTAGCAGGACAGCGTGTGGTGGCTCGGCGCTTCGTAGTCCTGGGCATCGTGGTGGTTGTTCCACAAGGCTGCTGCCAATCCGTCACCGAGCTCGGCGCTGTGCTCCAGGCGAGCATTGGGCGAGCGGTTGAGGGCTTGAAACACTTGCAGGGATTCCAGTGCGGGCATGATCGTTTCTCTCCAACGCCTTGCATCCTACTCCGTAGGCCTTCGCCTGACAGCCCGTCGACTGACAAAAGCGCAAGATTATGCAAGTGCGGCGCAACGCGGCGCAGGACACTGGTCGCCTATCAAGGAGCCTTTGCCATGAACCTTTCGTTGTACCTGCTGACCGTGCTGATCTGGGGCACCACCTGGATCGCCCTGAAATGGCAACTGGGCGTGGTGGCGATTCCCGTGTCCATTGTCTATCGCTTTGGCTTGGCGGCGCTGGTGCTGTTCGTGATCCTGCTGCTTAGCCGCCGCCTGCAATTGATGAACCGCCGCGGGCACTTGATTTGCCTGGCGCAAGGGTTATGCCTGTTCTGCGTCAACTTCATGTGTTTCCTCACCGCCAGTCAGTGGATCCCCAGCGGACTGGTCGCCGTGGTGTTTTCCACGGCCACGCTGTGGAATGCGCTGAATGCACGGGTGTTCTTCGCTCAGAAAATCGCCCGCAATGTGCTGATGGGCGGCGCGCTGGGCTTGCTCGGTCTGGGCCTGCTGTTCTGGCCCGAGCTGGCGGGTCACACCGCCAGCCCGCAAACCTTGCTTGGCCTTGGCCTGGCCTTGTGCGGCACGCTGTGTTTCTCGGCCGGGAACATGCTGTCGAGCCTGCAACAAAAGGCCGGGCTCAAACCGCTGACGACCAATGCCTGGGGCATGGCCTATGGCGCGGCGATGTTGTCGGTATGGTGCCTGGTCAAGGGGATCCCGTTCGACATGGAATGGAACGCTCGCTACATCGGCTCGCTGTTGTACCTGGTGATTCCCGGTTCGGTCATCGGTTTCACTGCCTACCTGACCCTGGTCGGGCGCATGGGCCCCGAGCGCGCAGCCTATTGCACCGTTCTGTTTCCGGTGGTGGCGCTGAATGTCTCGGCGTTCGCCGAAGGCTACCAATGGACTCCCCCGGCACTCGTGGGCCTGGTACTGGTCATGCTGGGTAACGTGTTGGTGTTTCGCAAGCCTGGCATGAGCACCAAACCCGTGGCGGGGAAGCTGGCCTGAGCAGCAGGCTGTTCAGCTGTCTTTTATTGCCGTGAGAAAGATCAGGCCGAAAAACATGTATTCAATATTGTTTTGTGCCCAAATATAGGTGTTGCGATGAACGGAGTAATCCATGTCGAACCATTCATTGAGTATGGTGACGTATAATGCCTGATAAACAAAAATACCTGTCACAAGGCCAGCGATCGCGAATTTTTTTGCTTCGTGAAACTCGTTGCGTGGTGCGTCGAGTTTTCGATAGAGCTGCCAGGTTCCCACCAGGCAACTAAAAGTAAAAATAATTTCGAGTGAAATGATTGCCCAGTAAAAACGATGATGAAACATGTTGGACGTAATGGACCTGTAGCGCCGTGAGTCGTTGCCCGTGGTGTCGCTCATGCTGATGATGCGCCCGATGTATTCGGCGTATGCCGCATAATCGGTAACATTGTTGGCCAACGTCATCAAGCCGAATAATGTAGCAGTTAAAACAATAAGTACTTTGCTCCGCCTTATCACGGAGGCGGTGGTGAGTTTATTCATTGGGGTGTTCTCCGAGTGCACGCTGGGTGCTTTTTTAATGACTCGAAGTTTATAGTTGTTCGGGAAAGTTCAGTCGGAGACTACGTTGCGAGTTATGTCGTCTGTACTATTTAATAGCACGTCGCTTGAAGTTATGAAAAAATGGCACGTCCAACCCAACGTGCCTTCGTTCATTCAACCTTTCCAGACCTGCGGGTTGACCAGGTCTTGTGGACGCTCACCTAGCAATGCGCTGCGCAGGTTCGCCAAGGCGCGGTTGGCCATGGCATCGCGGGTCTCATGGGTGGCCGAACCGATATGCGGCAAGGTCACTGCGTTTTTCAGCTGAAACAGCGGCGACTCGGCCAGCGGCTCCTTTTCATACACATCCAGCCCGGCACCACGAATGCGGTTGTTTTGCAGCGCATCGATCAGTGCCGGCTCGTCCACCACCGGACCCCGGGCGATGTTCACCAGGATCGCGCTCGGCTTCATCAGGGCCAGTTCGCGATGGCTGATCAAGTGCCGGGTCTTCTCGCTGAGCGGAACCACCAGGCAGACGAAGTCGGCTTCAGCCAACAGCTCGTCCAGGCTACGCATCTGCGCACCGAGTTCCTGTTCCAGCGCAGTCTTGCGGCTGTTGCCGCTGTAGATGATTGGCATGTTGAAGCCCAGCCGACCTCGGCGCGCGATGGCCGCGCCGATGTTGCCCATGCCGACGATGCCCAGGGTCTTGCCGTGGACATCGCAGCCGAACAGCGGTGCACCGACGGTGGCTTGCCACTGGCCTGCCTTGGTCCAGGCGTCGAGCTCGGCGACGCGGCGTGCACTACTCATCAACAAAGCGAAGGCCAGGTCGGCGGTGCTTTCGGTGAGCACGTCCGGCGTGTTGGTGAGCATGATCCCGCGCTCGTTGAAATAGTCCACGTCGTAGTTGTCATAGCCCACCGAAACGCTGGACACGACTTCCAGACTGGCGGCGTTTTCCAGTTGTGCACGACCGAGCTTGCGGCCGACCCCGATCAATCCGTGGGCATGGGGCAGGGCTTCGTTGAACTGGGCGTTGATATCACCCTTTTTCGGGTTCGGCACGATGACGTCGAAGTCTTGTTGCAGGCGTTCAACCATTTCTGGCGTGACGCGGCTGAAGGCGAGAACAGTCTTTTTCATGGGCGCAGGGCTCGTCGGGCGGAGAGAATGGAAGGAAAGCTACAAGCTTCAAGCGCCAAGCCGCAAGTTAAAAGCTACCCGCAGCGCGTTTAACTTGAAGCTTGCAGCTTGAAGCCTGTACCTGCCCTTCCGCTATACTGGCGTCTTTCGTGGCTCGCTGAACGGGCCCGACACAGTGTGCATCACCCGGAGCTTTTCATGACTTCCCCGAAACAACCGCCGGTAGCCGACGCCTTGAGCGACGAACTGGCAGAGCTGCCAGACAGCGTCGACTCCAGCGCTGACAGCGAGACCAAAACCGCAATCCCGGCGTTCAAGTTCCCGTTCAAGCCCGGTGAGCTGCAGGCCACCAAGGACGCCAGCCAGCCGTGGTACAAGAACGGCGCCAAGAATGGCCACACCAAGACGCCGGGGATGGCGCCTCCGGGGACACGCCGTTCGATGGGCAAGCGTTAGGTCTCAGGTTTATCCAGTGTGCTTCGCGAAGGGGCGAATACAGGTGTCGCCTGGTGGGCTCAAGCCGTTCGCAACGAAATGAAAGCATAGTGAGCGGGCGACTCGGTCGCCACCTGCGCACCCGCTGCCAATAGGGGGCCGGCGACATCGTCCCCCGACACATGAAACTGCCATTCGCTTTCCCACGCCGGTAACGTCTGTCCGGCCAATTCGTCGATGATCGTGGCGAACGCGGTCATGTCCGGCAGGTAAGCGGTAAACCCGTCGCCCTTGAGTGCAGTGGTTCGAATCTCCAATAGCGCGCATATCGCATCCTTGATGTGGATGTCATCGCGATCCGCCTGGCGAGAGCGCTGGATCAGGTCCGCCAGTTGCGGGTCCGCCAGCTCGCCACCGACAATCAGTGGCGGTCCCTGTTCCCATGATTGCGGCGGACATTCCTTGGCAGCGATGTTCAGGGGAATGTGCGGATTGATCTCCATCGGATAGATGCGGCACACCAGCGGCCGGCGCTCGTAGATGCGGCACAGGTTGTCCTCGTCAAGATGGCGGCAGGCGCCGGTGCTGTAGGCGGCAAAAGTGATGGCAACGAAAGCCTCGCAGGTGCCGCTGCGCACCACTGCCGAGCGCCGTTCGGCGTGCTCGCGTTGCTGCGCCGACAGGCCCAGGCCATTGCCCAGGAAGGCTTCCACCAACACGATGACCTGGCCACCGTCGGCCGCCCACATCCGGGCTTCTTGCAGGGTCAGGGGCACGTGGTGATCATTGCAGCATTTGCCACAGCCTACACAGGAAAACGTCGTATTCATTGGGCGGTCAGTCGCATCCGGGGGCAGGCAGCGGCGACAGAATGTCGCCGCGAAGGTGGCTCTCGAAGCAAGTTATGCGCCACTCGCAACGATTGCCCCTGGTGCCTATTTCATCCCCAGGCGCTTGGCCATCCGCCCGAGATTGGCCCGATCCAGGCCCAGCTCTCGGGCAGCGCTCGCCCAGTTGTGGTGGTGTCGTTCAAGGCAAGCGCCGATCAATTGGCGCTGATAACGCTCGGTGGCTTCGCGCAAATCCCCGGTCACCGTTTCCACGGCTGCAGCGGTGGGTTGCTCGGCGCTGACTTCGACGTTGCCATGGGGCAGATCGAGGTCGGCGGCACTCAAGCTGAGAATTTTCGGTCGCTCCTTGCAGTTGCCCAGCGCCTTCAACGCGCTGCGGCCGATCAGGTGTTCCAGCTCGCGCACATTGCCGGGCCAGCCGTAGGCCAACAACGCCGCTTGGGCATCGGTGCTCAGGCGCAGGCTGTTGAGGCCCATGCGCGAGCGGTTCTGCTCGAGGAAGTAACCGCTGAGCAGCAACACATCTCGCCCACGGTCACGCAGTGCCGGTACCAGCAACGGGTAAACGCTGAGCCGGTGATAAAAATCGGCGCGGTAGCGACCACTGCGCACTTCTTCGGCCAAGTCGCGATTGGTCGCTGCGATCAGTCGCACATCGACCTGATGCTCCTTGTCCGAACCCAGTCGCTGTAGCTGACCGCTTTGCAGCACGCGCAGCAATTTGGCCTGCACGGTCAGCGACAGCTCGCCCACCTCATCCAGGAACAGCGTGCCGCCATTGGCCAGTTCAAACTTGCCGCGTCGGTCGTTCAGCGCCCCGGTGAAGGCCCCGCGGACGTGCCCGAACAGCTCGCTCTCCACCAGCGTATCCGGCAAGGCAGCACAGTTGAGGCTGATGATGGGTTTGTCGGCACGCGGCGAGGCGGCGTGGATAGCCTGGGCCACCAGCTCCTTGCCCACCCCGGTTTCCCCGGTGATCAGCACCGTCAGATCGCTGCCGCCCACCAGGTTGATCTCTTCCACCAGGCGTTTGTGCGCTTTGCTTTGACCAATCATTTCGCGGCTTTGCTGGCCGCTGGCCTGACGGTACACCTCGGCGCGCTGGTGTTCGTCTTCGACCCTGTTGTTCAAACGCTCGATACGTTCAGCGGCGTTGACGGTAGCCGCCGCGAGGCTGGCGAAGGCCTCCAGGGCATCCAGCTCGATCGGTTCGAACTGTTCCGGGTTGAGGGCGTCGAGTGTCAGCAGGCCCCACGGTCGCTCATCGATAAACAGCGGGCAACCCATGCAATCGTGGACTTCCAGATGATCGTCCAGGCCATCGACCAGGCCGTCATACGGGTCGGGCATATTGCTGTCAGCGGCAAACCGCGTGGGGCCGGTGCTGCTGAGCAGTGCCTCAAAACGTGGGTGTTCGCTGACCTTGAAGCGCCGGCCTAGGGTGTCGGTGCTCAAGCCATCGACAGCCAGCGGCACCAGCCATTCACCATCGAGGCGCAGCAGGGCGGCGGCATCACAGGGGAGCAGGGCGCGCATGGCTTCCAGCAAGCGTCGATAGCGTTCGCCCTCGGGGAGTTCGCGGGACAGGTCCGCCACCAGTGGCAACAGCGCAGTGAGCAAGGATTTTGCAGTCATAGTGACTCCGTGTAGTCGATAAGACTATAACCTGCTGTGTGTCGTAATGACTACTGTGCAATTAAGTAATTGATTTTTAATGTTTTAATAGTTGGCACGGAAACTGATAAGTCTAAGGCAACTGTTAAAAAAACCCGTTACCCAGGAGTCACCTTATGCTGAGCGTTCAAGACCGTGCCATCGTCAAGTCCACTGTGCCATTGCTTGAAAGCGGTGGCGAAGCGCTGATCACTCACTTCTACCGGATGATGTTGTCCGAATATCCGCAAGTCCGTCCTCTGTTCAACCAGGCTCACCAGGCCAGCGGTGACCAACCGCGCGCCCTGGCGAACGGTGTATTGATGTACGCCCGCCACATCGACCAGCTCGATCAGTTGGGCGACCTGGTGGCCAAGATCATCAACAAGCACGTGGCCCTGCAGATTCTGCCGGAACACTACCCGATTGTAGGTAGCTGCCTGCTGCGGGCCATTGCCGAGGTGCTGGGCGAAGAAATCGCCACGCCTGAAGTGATTGCGGCATGGGGAGCGGCTTACGGTCAACTGGCGGACATCCTGATCGGTGCCGAAACCAGCATCTACGACCAGAAAGAGCAGGCACCGGGCGGCTGGCGCGGGGCGCGGGAATTCATCGTGGCGGCCAAGGTCGAGGAAAGTGCGGAAATCACCTCTTTCTATTTCGAACCGGCTGACAAGGGGCCTATCCTCGCCGCCGAGCCAGGCCAGTACATCGGCATGAAACTGATCCTCGATGGCGAAGAGATTCGCCGCAACTATTCGCTGTCGGCGTTGGCGAACAAGGGCCAATACCGCATTAGCGTCAAGCGTGAAGATGGCGGGCGAGCCTCCAATCACTTGCACGATCAATTGCATGTAGGGGCGAGCATCCAGCTGTTCCCGCCATCGGGCGAGTTCACCCTGAGCGCCAGTGACAAACCGCTGGTGCTGATCAGCGGTGGCGTCGGCATCACCCCGACCCTGGCCATGCTGGAAGCGGCGCTGGAAACCGAGCGGCCGGTGCACTTCATCCACTGCGCGCGCAATGGCAGCGTCCACGCGTTCCGCGACTGGATCGACGGGCTGGCCGAGCGTCACCCGCAACTCAAGCGTTTCTACTGCTATGCCGAAGATGACGGTGTCAGCCCGGCAGCGCACAAGGTCGGGCTGTTGAGCCAGGAACAACTGGCCGCCTGGTTGCCCGAAGAGCGCGACCTGGATGCTTACTTCCTTGGGCCTAAAGGCTTCATGGCGGCGGTCAAGCGCCACCTCAAGGCGTTGGGCGTACCGGAAAAGCAGAGCCGCTACGAGTTCTTCGGCCCGGCTGCGGCGCTGGAATAACGAGGGGGCTGGGGACGCGCCATCTGTAGGAGCGAGCATGCTCGCTCCTACAGATGAACCTGAGGTCGCGGCGGGGTGTCAGGTTTCCCGCGTTATCGTTGGCGGCCGTGGCCCTTCGGTGTCTTGGTGTCAGTTGCTCAGCCTTTGAGTTCCTTCAAATGCTTGTACACCGTCGCCCGCCCCATGTTCAGTACATTGGCCACATAGTTCGATGCGCTCTTGCCCTTGAAGGCGCCTTCGGCGTGCAGGGCCAGTACCAGTTCTCGTTTGTGGTCGCGGGTGAGCAGGTTCAGGCTCAGTTGGCGTTCGCGCAGCCAGGCGTGGAGGAAGGTGTTGATCCGCTCCTGCCAGTCATCGCGAAACAGTGAATCGGGCTGCGGAATCAGCTTGGTCGGCGACAGGAACAAGTCCAGCGCGGCCTTGGCATTCTCGAACAGCGAAATATTCAGATTGATGCACAGCACCGCCAGCGGGTGTCCCTCGCGGTCGCGCAACACGGTGCTGAGACTGCGAATCTTCTGACCATCCCAATTAAGCTTTTCGTAGGGCCCGATGTTGCGTTCGCTGACATCGTCGCTGAGCATGTCCTCCAGGGCCGAGTCGTCACCGATTTCCCGTTTCGACAGGTTGTTGGCGATGTAGTCGACCTTTTGCGTGCGCAAATCGTGCAGCACCACTTCGGCGTGGGGGAAAAACAGCGTGGCGATGGCATCGGCGATGGCCCGGAAGTTGTCCAGGGACGTCTCGTTCAGGACCGGATCTTGTTCAGGTGCGTTCATACAGTGGGGCTCCGGGCAGCTTCAGCGCCCCGTCAACCAGGACGCTGAAAGTGTGCCGCAATCGAATCGGCGCGTCACCTGAGGACTACATTCAACCCAGGCGGGCAGGGGACAGCATTCCGGCATTCAGGCCGAAGCGGGTAAGGGGTTCGGGCAGGGGTTCACCGCGTACGAGCGCGGCACTGGCCTGGCCCATGGCGGGCGAGGTCTGGATGCCGTAGCCGCCTTGTGCCGCCACCCAGAACAATCCCTGCACCTGCGGATCGAAACCGGACAGCAAGTCACCATCGCTGACAAAACTGCGCAGGCCGGCCCAGGTTCGGGTCGGGCGGCGGATGGTCAGGGTGGTGGCTTCCTCGATCTGGTAGATGCCCATGGCGATGTCCAGTTCTTCGGGCTGTACGTCGTGGGGTTCGACCGGGTCTGCGTTGGCCGGCGAGCCGAGGAACATTCCGGCATCGGGTTTCATATAGAAGGATTCGTCGAGGCTCACCAGCATCGGCCAATGGTGGATGTCCACGCCCTCGGGGCCGGCGAAGATGAAGGCCGCGCGGCGCTTGGGTTGCAGGCCCAGGGGCCGGGCGCCGGCCATTTCACCGATCTTGTCGGCCCAGGCGCCGGCGGCGTTGATGATGACCGGCGCGCTGAAGGTCTGACCCTGGGTTTGTACTTGCCACAAGCCTGCGGCATCGCGGCTCAGGCTCAGGACTTCGCTGTCGGTATGGACTTCGCCCTGGTTGCGGCGGATGCCACGCAGGTAGCCCTGATGCAGGGCATCGGTGTCGATGTCGCTGGCGGTCGGATCGTAGATCGCGCCGTGGACTTTTTCCCGGCGCAGGATCGGCACGCGCACGCAGGCCTCATCGGCGCTCAGCAATTGCATTTCAGGGACCGTGGCTTTGGCGCTCAGGTATTGATTGTTCAGTTCGGCCGGGTCGCCGGTAAAGTCCACGGTCATCTCGCCGCGCGGGGTCAGCAGCGGATGTTCGCAGAAGCCGCTTGGCGGATTGTCGAAGAAGTCGCGGCTGGCCTGGGTTAACGCACGCACCTGAGGTGTTCCGTAGGCGGCGGTGTACAGCGCCGCGGAACGACCGGTGGAGTGATAGGCCGGGTGGGACTCGCGTTCGAGCACGATCACGCGACTGTGCTGCGACAGCCAGAAACCGGTGGAAGCGCCGGCAATCCCGCCGCCGATGATGATGAAGTCTGCCTGGCTCATGAACGTCTCCTGATGGGGCGCAAATGCCAATGTTGTCGAGATTCTCTGTGGGAGCGAGCCTGCTCGCGAAAGCGTCGTATCAGTCAACATCAACGTTGAATGAAAGATCGTATTCGCGAGCAGGCTCGCTCCCACAAGTGGACTGGGGTGTCAGGGGTGCAAGCGGTAGATGGCATGGGCCAGCGCAATGTCCTCCAGACCGAGGCCGATCGAGCGGAAGAACACATGACGCTCATAGTCGGGGCGCTGCACTTTCTCGCTCAGCAGGTCGGCCAAGTCGCCAACAATCGCACTTTTATCCCAGCCATGCTGCTCGCCTGCAATCAGCATCTCACCGGCCGAACCCGGGGTGGTCAGGCGGTAGTCGCAAAATACCTGCATGTCATTGAGGCTCTGCGGCGGCACCTCGTGGGCGCGTGGCGCGTTGGTGCTGATGGAGGTGATCAGCGCCGGTTTACTCAGGCTCGACGGATCGATCACCGGACCTGCGGACGAGGTGCAGAGCATGACGACATCCGCGTCACTGATGGCGGCCTCGAGACTTTGCGCGATGGTCAGGCGCGGCTCGATGGTTTTCAGCAGGCTCACCGTTTCAAGGTCTTCACTCAGGCTCGGCGAGAACAGGCTGATGCTTTGCCAGTCGCGCAGGCCTTTCACGTAATGCAGGTGCGCCTGGGCCACTTTGCCGCTGCCGATGATTGCCAGCCGATTGGCGGTGTGCGGCGCGAGGGCATCGACCGCCACGGCGGTGGTTGCAGCGGTGCGGGCCGTGGTCAGTTCGCCCGCATCGCAAAGCATCAGCGGCTGCCCGGTTTGCATCGACATCAACAACGTCCACGCCGTTACCAATGGCCCCTGTTCACGGACGATGTATGGCGAAGTCTTGATTCCGTACACGCCGTCTTCGGCCAGCACGCCCAGGTAATTGATGAAGTCGCCGGCACCCTGTGGAAACTCCACCAGTTGCTGTGCCGGCTGCACCGCTTGCCCGGCGGCCAGGTCGCGGAATAGCTTGCACAGGATTTGCGGCACGTCCACCTGTGCCAGCAACTCGCGGGCCTGGGTCTGATTGATCACGTAAGGGGTGCTGGGCATGGTCGGCTCCGGGCGCTGGAATGTAAACTAATTTGTCTATTATGGACTTTTAGATATCTCTGGCAATCTCCGGGCGAAAAAAAAGCGCAGTCCGTTTCCGGCTGCGCTTGTTACTGCAAGGGGGCTCAGTGCGGCCGCTTGCGCTCAACCGCCCGCAATAGATGCGTCGGCGGTGTTTCACAGCTGATCTTGCGCCCCAGTTTTTCCTCGATAGCCGGTAGCTGGTAGGAGTCGTCTTCACCGGCAAAACTGATGGAAACGCCGTCGGCACCGGCACGGCCGGTACGGCCGATGCGATGCACGTAGTCGTCCGGGACTTCCGGCAGGGTGAAGTTGATCACGTGGCTGATGCCGTCGATGTGGATACCGCGACCTGCCACGTCGGTGGCGACCAGCACGCGGATCTTGCCTTCGCGGAAACCTTCCAGGGTCTTGATGCGCTTGTGTTGCGGCACATCACCCGATAGCTGCGCGGCATTGACCCCGTCGCGTACCAGGCGTTCTTCGATGCGGCGCACTTCATCCTTGCGGTTGGCGAAGACGATGACCCGCTCCCAGCCGTTGTCGGTGACCAGGTTGTAGAGCAGTTTGTATTTGTCGGCACCGGCCACCGCGTAGATGTGCTGCTCGACGTTTTCGCTGGCCACATTCTGCGACTCGATCTCGACGATGGCCGGGTCGGTGGTCCACTGCTTGGCCAGGTTCATCACGTCATCGGTGAAGGTCGCCGAGAACAGCAGCGTTTGACGCTCATTCTTCGGCGGGGTCTGGCGAATGATCTGGCGCACCTGCGGGATGAAGCCCATGTCGAGCATGCGGTCGGCTTCGTCCAGCACCATCACTTCGACCATGTCCAGGTGCACGTCGCCGCGCTGGTTGAAGTCCAGCAGGCGACCCGGGGTGGCCACGAGAATGTCGCAATGGCGAGCCTCGAGGTGCTTGAGCTGCTTGTCGAAGTCCATGCCGCCCACAAACGTCATGACGTTCAGGCCGGTGTACTTGGTCAGGTCCGCCGCGTCCTTGGCGATCTGTACCACCAGTTCGCGAGTCGGTGCGATGATCAGCGCGCGCGGCTCACCCATGTAACGCTCTTTCGGCGGCGGGGTCTGCAGCAGCTGGGTGATGATCGATATCAGGAATGCCGCAGTCTTGCCGGTACCGGTCTGCGCGCGGCCGATGGCGTCTTTGCCGGCGAGGGTGAAACCCAGCACCTGGGCCTGGATCGGCGTGCAGTACGGAAAGCCCAGGTCCTGGATGGCGTGCATCAGTTCGGGGGCAAGTTTGAAATCGTGGAAACGGGTCTTGCCTTCCTGGGGTTCGACGACGAAGTCTTCGAGTTTCCACGGGATGACCGGCGCTTTGGGCTTCGGTTCGCGGCGGGGTTTGGCGGGTTTCGGCGTTTCGCTGTGTGGCTGCTCGGGGGCAGTGACCACCGCAGGTTGGACGGCCGCCGTGCTCGCGGGCTCATGTTTCGGTGCCGCGACGGCAGCGGTACGGCCAGGCTGACTACCGTCGGTGCGGTGGCTGGGGGCGTGAGAAGGAGCGCTGGGGACTGGCGCGAGTTGCTCAGTCTCGCTTTTACCGAACATTTTCTTGAGTGCTTTGAGCACGGTCATCTCATCAATTGGTTAAGGAATGTACGCCGGCCAGTGTAATGCAAGAATCGGGCGCGGCGTAGAGGGATGGATCAAAGGGCGTTTTTAAACGTCATTGTTTACCGCAGGCGCTCGTCGAGCCACACGCCGATGTCGCGAATTTCCTCAGGTAACACTTCATGGCCCATTGGGTATTCCTGCCATGTCACGGTGACACCACGCTGTTTCAAATGCTCGTAGGCGCTACGTCCCATCGAGTTCTGCACCACGTCATCGTACTGCCCGTGCAGCGAAAGCACCGGAATGCGCTGCTGGCTGGCGGACAGTTCCAGCGCGTCGCTGAAGGTCGGTGCATAAGTCGAGAGGGCAAGTACGCCACCCAGCGGGCCCTGCCATTTCAGAAACGCGGTGTGTAGAACCACGGCGCCGCCCTGGGAAAAGCCGGCGAGAAAAATTCGCGAAGCGTCTATTCCGGTGGCGCGCTGCTGTTCGAGCAATTCGATTATCCAGTTGGCCGACTCTTCCAGCTGCTCGCGATTGATCGCCCGTGCCGGGCTCATGGCCAATATGTCGTACCAGCTCGGCATCTCGTAACCGCCATTGATGGTGACGGCGCGGGTCGGTGCCTGGGGCAAGACGAATCGTGTACTGAGCAAAGTCTCCTGCAGGGCTTCGGCCACCGGCAGGAAGTCGTATCGATCGGCGCCCAGGCCGTGGAGCCAGATAACGCAGGCATCTGCGGTCTTGATGGGTTCAAGAATCAAAGGGTTGGTCATGGCTGCTCCAAACATGTGCGGGCGCTCTCATTGAGTGCGAGGTCTGAGGGCGTCTCTGGTTGATCAGTTACGAAGATGTCGCAAGGTTACAAGTTTTGCTATTGACCTGTCGCTTAACCGCTTAAGCGGTCGGTGTGGTACGGGCTTTGCTATACGCAAGCTGGTACGAAAATCCCACATCTGTCGGTAACACTATCAGGCCATTGTTGGCAGTGGGATAGCAAAAAAATCCGGTAATGGATGTTCGCCAATGGCCGCTACGGGCTTCGCGAACGAGAAAGGGCTACAGCCCGTTCGGCCGATTGGTGAGAAGTGAGTTGTCCTTTATATGGATTTTCTCCTACTAGACTCATGGCTACGGTCCTACGTCGGTTGACCCTATAAAAAGCCAACAAGGGTCACCAACGCCTCAAAAGGGTGCGACTGGACTCACGCTCCGACACAACAAGAGCAAAACTGGAGGTTTGAATGAAGATGTTGAAATCCACCCTGGCAGTCGTGACTGCAGCCGCGGTACTCGGCGTCAGTGGGTTCGCTCAGGCGGGCGCGACCCTGGATGCAGTACAGAAGAAAGGTTTCGTACAGTGCGGCGTCAGCGATGGCCTGCCTGGCTTCTCGGTTCCAGATTCCACCGGCAAGATCGTCGGTATCGATGCAGACTACTGCCGTGCCGTGGCCGCTGCCGTATTCGGCGACGCGACCAAGGTCAAGTTCAGCCAGTTGAACGCCAAGGAGCGTTTCACCGCGCTACAGTCCGGCGAGATCGACATCCTGTCGCGCAACACCACCATGACCAGCTCCCGTGACGCGGGCATGGGTCTGAAATTCCCTGGCTTCATCACTTACTACGATGGCATCGGCTTCCTGGTCAACAACAAGCTGGGCGTCAAGAGCGCCAAAGAGCTGGATGGCGCGACCATCTGCATCCAGGCCGGTACCACCACCGAACTGAACGTTTCCGACTACTTCCGTGGCAACGGTCTGAAATACACCCCGATCACTTTCGACACCTCCGACGAGAGCGCCAAGTCGCTTGAATCCGGTCGTTGCGACGTACTGACCTCCGATAAGTCCCAACTGTTTGCCCAGCGCAGCAAGCTGGCCTCGCCGAAGGACTACGTGGTGCTGCCGGAAACCATTTCCAAGGAACCACTGGGCCCGGTCGTGCGTAACGGCGACGACGAGTGGCTGGCCATCGTGCGCTGGGTTGGCTACGCCATGCTCAACGCTGAAGAAGCCGGCATCACCTCGAAAAACGTCGAAGCCGAAGCCAAGGCCACCAAGAACCCGGACGTCGCTCGACTGCTGGGCACTGACGGTGAATACGGCAAAGACCTGAAAGTGAAGAAAGACTGGGTCGTGCAGATCGTCAAGCAAGTCGGCAACTACGGTGAAGTGTTCGAGAAAAACCTCGGCAAGAGCACTCCGCTGGAGATCGACCGCGGGCTGAACGCCTTGTGGAACGCTGGCGGCATTCAATACGCACCACCAGTGCGCTGATGGTTCTATCACCCGGTGGGCCAACCACCGGGTGATGTTCTGTTCCATTCTTTGCGGGGCACTTCATGCAAAATTCAATCGGCGCACCAAAGCAGAGGCTCAGCCTCAGCGATCCACGAGTGCGTGCGTGGGTATTCCAGATCATCACCATTATCGGGGTGGTCTCGCTAGGCTGGTATCTGTTCGACAACACACAGACCAACCTGCAACACCGGGGCATTACCTCCGGTTTTGACTTTCTGGAGCGCAGTGCCGGGTTCGGCATCGCCCAACACCTGATCGACTACACCGAAGCGGACAGCTATGCCCGAGTGTTTGTCATCGGCTTGCTCAACACCTTGCTGGTGACCTTCATCGGCGTGATCCTGGCGACGATCCTCGGTTTCATCGTCGGCGTGGCCCGACTGTCGAAGAACTGGATCATCGCCAAGCTGGCGACCGTGTACGTGGAGGTTTTCCGCAACATTCCGCCTCTGCTGCAGATCCTGTTCTGGTACTTCGCGGTGTTCCTGACCATGCCGGGGCCGCGCAACAGCCACAACTTCGGCGACACCTTCTTCGTCAGCAGCCGCGGCCTGAACATGCCGGCGGCGCTGATGGCCGATGGTTTCTGGGCGTTCGTGATCAGCATCGTCGTGGCCATTGTCGCCATCGTGCTGATGACCCGCTGGGCCAACAAGCGCTTTGAAGCCACGGGCGAGCCGTTCCACAAGTTCTGGGTTGGCCTGGCGTTGTTCCTGGCGATCCCGGCGCTGTGCGTGTTGATCTTCGGTGCGCCAGTGCACTGGGAAATGCCCAAGCTGCAAGGCTTCAACTTCGTCGGCGGCTGGGTACTGATCCCGGAACTGCTGGCCTTGACCCTGGCGCTCACGGTGTACACCGCAGCGTTCATCGCCGAGATCGTGCGTTCGGGCATCAAGTCGGTCAGCCACGGCCAGACCGAAGCCGCGCATTCGCTCGGCCTGCGCAACGGTCCGACCCTGCGCAAGGTGATCATCCCGCAAGCCCTGCGCGTGATCATTCCGCCGCTGACCAGCCAATACCTGAACCTGGCGAAGAACTCCTCGCTGGCGGCCGGTATCGGGTATCCGGAGATGGTCTCGCTGTTCGCAGGCACGGTGCTCAACCAGACCGGCCAGGCGATCGAGGTGATTGCCATCACCATGAGCGTTTACCTGGCGATCAGCATCAGCATTTCCCTGCTGATGAACTGGTACAACAAGCGCATTGCGCTGATCGAGCGGTAAGGAATAGCGCATGAGTACTCATACTTTCAAACCCGACATGCCACCGCCGGCCAAGGTCTTCGGCCCGATGGCGTGGATACGCGCGAACATGTTCTCCAGCTGGCTCAACACCCTGCTGACCTTGTTCGCGTTCTACCTGATCTACCTGGTGATACCGCCGATCCTGAGCTGGGCGATCATCGATGCCAACTGGGTGGGCACCACCCGCGCCGACTGCACGAAGGAGGGCGCCTGCTGGGTGTTCATCCAGCAGCGCTTCGGCCAGTTCATGTACGGCTATTACCCGCCGGAACTGCGCTGGCGCGTCGACCTGACGGTGTGGCTGGCGGTCATTGGCGTGGCACCGTTGTTCATCTCGCGCTTTCATCATAAAGCCGTGTATGGCCTGAGCTTCCTGGTGCTGTACCCGATCATTGCCTGGTGCCTGCTGCACGGCGGCGTCTTTGGCCTGACCCAAGTGGCGACCAGCCAATGGGGCGGCCTGATGCTGACCCTGGTGATCGCCACCGTCGGTATTGCCGGTGCGTTGCCCCTGGGGATTGTCCTGGCATTGGGCCGACGTTCGAACATGCCGGCAATTCGCGTGGTCTGCGTGACCTTCATCGAATTCTGGCGCGGCGTGCCGTTGATCACGGTGCTGTTCATGTCCTCGGTGATGCTGCCGTTGTTCCTGCCTGAAGGCATGAACTTCGACAAATTGCTGCGGGCGCTGATCGGCGTGATCCTGTTCCAGTCGGCCTACGTGGCCGAAGTGGTGCGTGGCGGCCTGCAAGCGATCCCTAAAGGACAGTACGAAGCGGCCGCGGCAATGGGCCTGGGCTACTGGCGCAGCATGGGCCTGGTGATTCTGCCGCAAGCCCTGAAGCTGGTGATCCCCGGCATCGTCAACACCTTCATCGCGCTGTTCAAGGACACGAGCCTGGTGATCATCATCGGCCTCTTCGACCTGCTCAACAGCGTCAAGCAAGCCGCCGCCGACCCGAAATGGCTGGGCATGGCCACTGAAGGCTATGTGTTCGCGGCCCTGGTGTTCTGGATTTTCTGTTTTGGTATGTCGCGCTATTCCATGCATCTGGAACGCAAGCTCGACACTGGCCACAAGCGTTAGGAGTTCTGTAATGAGCGAAGCAATCAAGAAGCCTGTGAGCCCTGAAGGCATTATCCAGATGCAGGGCGTGAACAAGTGGTACGGTCAGTTCCACGTACTCAAGGACATCAACCTCAACGTCAAGCAGGGCGAGCGGATCGTCCTGTGCGGGCCGTCGGGTTCGGGCAAGTCCACCACTATCCGCTGCCTCAATCGCCTGGAAGAACACCAGCAGGGCCGCATCGTGGTCGATGGCGTGGAACTGACCAATGACCTCAAGCAGATCGAAGCGATCCGCCGCGAAGTCGGCATGGTGTTCCAGCACTTCAATCTGTTCCCGCACCTGACCATCCTGCAGAACTGCACCCTGGCGCCGATGTGGGTGCGCAAGATGCCCAAGCGCAAGGCCGAGGAAATCGCCATGCACTACCTGGAACGCGTACGCATTCCGGAGCAGGCGCACAAGTACCCGGGGCAGCTGTCCGGCGGTCAGCAACAGCGCGTGGCGATTGCCCGTGCGCTGTGCATGAAGCCGAAAATCATGTTGTTCGACGAACCGACTTCGGCACTCGACCCCGAGATGGTGAAGGAGGTTCTGGACACCATGATCGGCCTGGCTGAAGACGGCATGACCATGCTCTGCGTGACCCACGAAATGGGCTTTGCCCGCACCGTGGCCAATCGGGTGATCTTCATGGACAAGGGCGAAATCGTCGAGCAGGCGGCGCCGAACGACTTCTTCGACAATCCGCAGAACGAACGCACCAAGCTGTTCCTGAGCCAGATCTTGCATTGATCTAGCCCAGGCCATAAAAAACCGGCCTCGGCAGTAATGCTGTTCTTTAGGTTGGTGGCATTTGGATTGGGTGTATATCCATTGCTGCGGTAACGGCGGCCTATGGTTTCGCTCTTACAGCGAGTCACTTGGAAGCACGGAACGCCGCCCGGCCCCAAGTAACCAAGGGCTCTTGCCCCTGGCGTTCGGTGCCTCGCTAATGCTCGGCATACCCTCGCTCCGGTCCTGCTCCGTGGGTCGCCGCGATGGGCCATCCATGGCCCAGCGCGGCTAAACCG